>JAXJPK010000019.1:0-17414 GCA_036311705.1 Clostridia bacterium | reverse complement strand
GTCATTAAGCGGCATCTCGTAATAAAGCGGTCCGTTTATATCATGAACCGAATAGCTCCCGCTTACAAGCGAATACAACAAGCTTGATGTAGCTTTTTCATCAATATTTTTAACGGTTTCATCGGATATGTTGCTTTTTTGGGCCGCAAGCTTAACGAGCTCTTTATCGTAGAAAGCATATTCAAGCTTTTGTGCAAGCATTTCACCGATGTCATGACCCGCCGAGCCGTACTGTCTACCTATCGTAATAACATTTTTCATACGAACACTCCCTTTTTATTGATTATTCAATATTTACTTGATTTTTGTATTCTATCATATATTCATTGACTTTTCTAACATAATGCCTTGTTTCTGAAAACGGTATTGTTTCAAGTGTCTTCCCGTCATCACTGTAGTCAGGGTTTTTAAGCCAATTATCAACATTCCCCGCACCGGCATTATACGCTGCAAGGGCAGTATCAACAGAGCCGTATCGTTCAATCAACGACGCCAAAACGAAACAGCCTATCTGTATATTTGTTTCAGGATTCATATAATTATAATTAACAAGGCCAAGTTTTTTCGCATACTCATCAGCAGTTACTTCCGTAAGCTGCATAAGTCCTCCCGCATATGCCGAACGGGCATCAGCGATAAAATTACTTTCCTGTTTTATTACTCCTATAACAAGATATGGGTCAATATCATTTTCCTTTGCATATCTCGCTATATAACTGCTGTATGAAACAGGATACTTAATCTCGTTTATCTTATCCCGAAGCCTCTTCGCACAGTTGAAACCGACAAATAATAAACATACAGCCATACACACAAAGGACAATCTAACCAAAGCATTATTGCGTTTTTTTCGTCGATGGGAACGCCTCGTCCTCTGCCTTTGATATATTCTTGATTTTGATGTATAATTGTTCAACACATTCTTCCAATCCGACATTATCGTCATTATTAATTATAATAAAATCAGCATATTTTTCATATTCTGAATTAGTCATCTGCGAATTAATTCTTTCCTGAGCCATCTGCTCGTCTATGCCATCCCTAAGCATTATTCGCTTTTTGCGTGTTTTGTCATCCGCTGTAACAACGACGAGCTTATCGCACAACTCCATAACAGGACTGCCGATTATAACTGCACCATCAATTGCTGCGATTTCCGATTCAGATTCAGAAATTTCCTTATCTATTTGGTTTTTTATATATTTATGCGTGATTTTGTTTAATAATTTCAGTTTGTTTGCATCTGTAAAAACAATTTTTGCAAGTTTTTTTCTGTTGAGAACATTATCAGAATTAAATATTTCGCAACCAAAATGTGATTTTAGTTCAGCAATACAATTTTCATCATAAGAAACAACAAATTTTGCTATTTTATCAGCATCCACAATAAAAACGCCAAGTTTGCGAAATATATTGCTAATTGTAGATTTCCCTGCACCCGTAGCACCGGTAATGCCAAAAACATACTTATCCATTCTTTATATTCTCAATCTGCCAATCAATCCTACCCATTCCCTCTCGCTCAAGTATTCTGTTGGCTGTTTTGAAATGGTCACAACCAAAAAAGCCTCTTGATGCCGACAACGGACTGGGATGTGCCGCCGTTAAAATTATATGGTTTGGGTTTGTTATAATCTTCATTTTCTCTTTTGCATTGTTACCCCACAGCATAAAAACTATAGGTTTTTCACGCTCATTGTACAGCCTCGCCACAGCATCCGTAAAATTCTCCCAGCCCATATTTCTATGTGAATTTGCTGATGCCTCACGAACAGTAAGAGCGTTATTAAGTAGCATTACGCCCTGCTTTGCCCACTTTATAAGGCAGCCGTTATCGGGTATGTAACATCCTAATTCACGGTTAAGCTCCTTATAGATATTTAAAAGCGATGGCGGGATTCTTACTCCCTCGTTAACGGAAAACGCCAAACCATGTGCCTGATTAGGTTCATGGTATGGGTCCTGACCGAATATAACAACCTTAGTATCATTATATGATGTATATTTGAACGCATTAAAAATATCATACATTCCGGGATATACAGTATGGTTTTTATATTCATCTTTTAAGAATTCTCGAAGTTTTAAATAATACTCTTTTTTGAACTCATCTTTTAATAATTCATCCCAATCATTACCGATATGAACCATAGATATTCCCCATAACTTCTTAAAAATATAATCTGATAATCCAGTTAGAAAATTAACCTGTTCTTTATTGCAACCATTATATCACATATACCTTAAAATTTCAAGCACAAAATATAGTACGATATGGTTACGGTTACATTCTTTTGTTTCTTAAAAACATAATTAGTGCTGCAAGACAAATTATTCCGTAGCCGATAAAGCTTAATGCGTCGGGAACAGAGCCAAAAACAATGAAGCTCAATAAAGTCGAGAATATGACCTGTGTATAATCATATAATGATATATCCCTCGCCGGTGCAAAGGAATACGCAGCAGTAATGGTGAACTGTCCGCCTGCGGCACTTATGCCTGCTAAAATAAGAAATAATAACTGAATACCGTTCATAGGTGCGTAATTTGCAATAACAAACGGAAGTACGGACACACATGAGAATACAGAAAAGAAAAACACAATATATGTTTTCCTTTCGCCTACCTGTGCAAGCTTTCTGACCATAGTATATGCAATACCTGCACCCAGACCGCCGAGTAATCCCGAGATGCTTGCAGGATTTAAAAGGTCGGGTGTTGGCTTAATAATGAATAAACTGCCGAAAAACGCCATGAATACCATAGAAAGTTGGAACAAGCTAATCTTTTCTTTTAAAATCAAAAATGAGAGTATTACAGCGAAAAATGGTGAAAGTTTATTTAGCATCAATGCATCGGATAAAATCATATGGTCAAGTGCATAGAAATTACACAATATTCCTACCAATCCGAAGGCAGCACGCAAAACAAGCCATTTCAAAGCTCCGTCGTGCCATCTAAACCCGCCGCCCTCCTTTAGTATTAAAACGGCGGCAACAATAGCAGCAACGGCATTTCTGAAAAAACCTTTCTGGTATGACGGCAAATCTCCCGCAAGCTGTACAAAAAGCCCCATCAAAGCAAAGAAAAAAGCTGAAAATATTATACAAATTGCACCTTTAATAATGCTGTTGTTCTTTTCCATTTTTATCCCCTTTTATTATAGCCTCTGCCACCTTTATTCCATCTACGGCAGCAGTCATAATTCCGCCTGCATATCCCGCACCCTCTCCGCAGGGATATACACCATCTATATTTGACATCAAGGTTTCACTGTCTCTGACTATCCTTACAGGTGATGAAGAGCGTGTTTCCGGAGCAGTAAGCACCGCACCGCTATTTGCAAAGCCCTTGAGTTTTTTATCGAGCATCGGAATTGCCTCTCTTATTGAATCATAAACAAACCTTGGCAAAACATCTTTTAAATCACATTTTTTAACACCCGGGCGGTATGACGGATTAACGGTCATCTCTGAATTGTCGCCATTCAGGAAATCGCCCACCGACTGACAAGGTGCGAAATATCCCCCACATAAATCAAACGCCTTTTTCTCAATTTCACGCTGAAATCTGAAGCCCTCTAAAACATCATCACCCGTCAAATCATCAGGTGTAACATTAACAAGAAGTGCACTGTTCGAGTTTTCTGCATCTCTTGCAAAACAGCTCATACCGTTAGTTACAACCCCGCCTGTTTCGGATGCTGAAGCAACAACCTCGCCGCCGGGGCACATACAGAATGTATATACACTTCGACCGTTTGATGTTTTAACAGCAAGCTTATAATCAGCGGCAGGTAAAAATTTGTGCATTTCCCCATACTGCGAGTAGTTTATCACTTCACGGAGATGCTCTATTCTTGCACCTATTGCAAACACTTTTCTTTCAAGCTTTGCATTGCTTTTTTTGAGCATCTCGAAAACATCTATCGCACTGTGTCCTGTTGCAATAATAAGAACATCAGCCGATATATCATAAACTTCCCCGTTGTTTTCTACTGACACGCTCTTTAGCTTCCCATCACTGATATTAATGCCGCATAGTTTATGTGAAAATTTGATTTGCCCACCCGAATTGAGAATATCTCTCCTGAAATTCTTAACCATTCCAACAAGATTATCAGTCCCGATATGCGGTTTTGAACGATACAGTATCTCATTAGGAGCACCATGCTTTGCAAATTCTGATAACACATAGCTTGTCCGTATATCGTTTATTCCTGTTGTGAGTTTGCCGTCCGGAAAAGTACCTGCGCCGCCCTCTCCGAACTGTATGTTCGATTCCGGATTGAGTATGCCCTCTCTCTTTAGTTTTTCAACTGATTTAATTCTTTCATCAACGCTTTCACCTCGTTCAAGAACAACTACCTCAAACCCTGCCTTTACAAGTAAATATGATGCCATAATTCCGGCAGGGCCAAAGCCTGCAACAACAATTTTTTTATTTGTGTCTGCAGGTTTGGGCGGATTATACTTCGTTAATACGGGTTTTGAAATATTCTTATACTTTTTAATCAATTTCGATTCATTATCTGTTGCAAGCTCTACGGTATAGACATAATGAACATCATCCTTTTTTCTTGCGTCAATGGATTGCTTTGTGATTTTGAAATCTCTAATACTTGCAAGCTTATATTTCTTTGCAATAAATTCCGGTAAATTCTCTTCATCACGAAGTACAGAATAGTTTATATTTGAAATTCGTATCATTTTAAATCTCCTCATAAATCTAAAGAACGGCAGACACCGTTGGTGTACTGCCGTATTATGTTTACATATCAGATGCATCAAAAGCCTTTGAGATAGACTCCCCGGGAGCAACCATAGGATATACATTTTCATCCTTATCTATTCTGCAGTCAATAACAACAGGTTTATTCAATGATAGAGCTTTATTAAGTACCTCATTAAATTCTGCCTGTGTTTCTGCCTTATATCCTACACATCCGATAGACTCGGCAAGCTTGACATAATCAACACCATCGTCAAGTATTGTGTGTGAATATCTTTTTCCATAGAATAGCGTCTGCCACTGGCGAACCATACCGAGAACTCTGTTGTCTATTATTATTTCGATAATCGGGATATTATTTCTTACAGCTGTTGCGAGCTCATTCATATTCATTCTGAATCCGCCGTCACCTGCAATATTTATAACCGTTTTTTCAGGGAATGCAGCTTTTGCACCGATAGCCGCACCTAAGCCATAGCCCATAGTTCCAAGACCACCTGACGAGATGAACTGTCTGGGTGACTTATACTTATAAAACTGTGCAGCCCACATCTGATGCTGACCAACCTCTGTGGAAATAATAGCATCTCCGTTTGTCTGTCGGAAAATCTCTGTTATGGCACTTCCGCCCGATAATACATCTGTATTGTATGCTAACGGATATTTAACCGTCATTTCGGAAACCGTATTTCTCCACTCCGTATTAGTCTTTTGATTAACAAGACTGTTCAAACGATTCAATATTTCCTTTGCATCGCCAACAATGCTCTCATCAACTGCAATATTCTTGCCAATTTCGTTTTTGTCTATATCTATATGTATTATTTTTGCATTCTTTGCAAAATTATTCGCATTACCGTACACACGGTCAGAAAATCTCACACCTACAGCAACAAGCAAGTCACACTGACTAACTCCAAAGTTTGATGCCTTCGTGCCATGCATTCCAAGCATACCCGTATAATGCTCATCAGTTCCGTCAAACGCACCTTTTCCCATAAGTGTGTCACATATGGGAGAATCTATTTTATAAACGAACTCTTTTAATTCATCAGATGCGTCTGATGCAATAATACCGCCGCCTACAAAGACGAAAGGTTTCTTTGAATTATTAATTAACTCCGCACATCTTTTAATCGCATCATCATCAATCGTATCAACAACAGGTGACGGTGCAATGGGTTTTACTGCCTCATATTCAGTCTTATTTGCTGTTACATCTTTAGGAATATCAACAAGTACAGGACCTCTTCTTCCACTCATTGCAATCTTAAACGCTTCCCTGATTGTATCTGCAAGTTCATTGACATCTTGAACAATAAAGCTTGCTTTTGTGATAGGTTTTACAACCTCTGAAATATTAACCTCCTGGAAACTGTCCTTGCCAAGAAGTGCTGTTCCTACATTACAGGTAATTGCAACAACGGGTATAGAATCAATATTTGCCGTAGCAATTCCTGTTACAAGATTTGTTGCACCCGGACCTGATGTTGCAAAACATACCCCGACTCTGCCCGTAGCACGAGCGTAACCGTCCGCCGCATGAGATGCACCTTGTTCATGTGAAACAAGAACATGTCTTATCTCATCACTATGTTTATATAACTCATCATATATATTTAAAATCGCACCGCCGGGATATCCAAAAATCGTATCTACCCCCTGCTCTTTCATACACTCAATTACTATCTCTGCTCCTGTTAACTGCATCTTTTTCTCCTTTTCCTACATAAACTACATCATTATCTAATAAGTATATTACAAAACCTACCTTTTGTCAAGAAATTTTGACAATAAAACCGCCGTTTCACCAAGTTTTTTACTTATTCTGTGTACAGTCCTTTTACAAGAAAATGAACTCTCCGGACATTTACCGATGCCAATTCCTCTATTTTCTCTCTGATTAACAGCTGTGCCTCTCGGCATACCTTATGAATATTAACCCCATAATTAACTGTAGCCGTTATATCTATATGTGCTCCATGATCCGTCTTTCTGATATTTATATTATTTATTTTATGTATTCCGTCAACCCTCATCGCTTCGTGTATAGCAAGCTGGATTATAACCTCGTCAGAGATGACGAAATCACCCAAATATGAAAATGTAGGACGGACGATGGATTTATCAGCAGCAGCCGTCTGTTCCTCAACATCCAAATTTGGCTGAAATCTCCTTAATGGATGCAGGAAATAACCTGAAAAATCCTTTTGAATTTCAAATGTAGGTACGGGAATAACATGTTTTCCGTCCTCAAGTCTCATTCTGTTCGCCATAGCAATTTCCGATTCCGTTGCAACATCCTCTATATGTATGAATGTTTCTATGGGACCTATTCCAAGCCGATTTGCAATTTTAACCGCCATTCCTTCAGATGTGCCGAGTATCATCAATTTTTTTATTTTACTCTTTTTTAGAGCATTTTTCATCTCCATAGCGTATAAAGGCGGCAAAAATAAAGCATGTTTTACCGAAGCAATTCTCGTTAATTCTTTTTTTGCTGATGTGCCGGCAATGACCTTGCCATTAGAAATCAACAAGCCATCATCAATTATACCGTCTGCACCGTTTTCCTTTGCTATTATTAAAGAACGATAGCTTTTTCCGGTTCCGCTCGGTCCCACAAATGCTATTACATTCATCTTGTTGTCCCCCTGTTATTATTTACGGATATTTTATCTACTTTATATTTTACCATATTTGTTTTATTTTGTACAGTATTATTTTATAAAAATCCAATGGCAATATCTCTTATTATTTGTGCAACACCTTTCTTTTCAACATCACAGCTTGCTACTATGTCTACGCTGTCAATAGTCTTCCCATTAATGGCAAATTCCATTTTTCCGAGATTGTCCCCCTTTTTAATCGGTGCTGTCAAATCGCTGTTTACAAAAACC
This sequence comes from Clostridia bacterium, assembly GCA_036311705.1. GTDB lineage: Bacteria > Bacillota > Clostridia > UBA1381 > UBA1381 > Ornithomonoglobus. Next base: position 9,783 of record JAXJPK010000019.1, on the reverse strand, counting down.
CGTTTTTGAACATCATCTTTATTGCTTTTCTCCGACAAATATGTTTTACTTTCCTTTGCAATACCCTTTATCGTTTCATCAACTCCGTTAACGATATCAACATCACATAACTCCTCCCCTTCGCTTATCAATTTCCGTATTTTATAATTTGCAAATCCGTAATCGAGGAGTGCACGAGCGGAAGAAAAGCGTTTATCTGATGTAGGTGATCCGAGAACAACAGCTATAAGCTGCATATCATCCCGCTTTGCAGACGCACTTAAGCAACATAACGCAGCAAAGGTTGAACCCGTTTTAAGCCCGTTAGCACCTGAATAAAACCTGACTAACTTATTCGTGTTTGCAAGTTGAAACTTCCCTCCTCGCAGTTCATCTGTCCATATAGATGTATATTTTGTTATTTCGGGATATCGCAATAATTCACTTGACATTATTGCTACATCTCTTGCTGAAGAATAATGATTTTCCTCATCAAGACCGTTTGTATTAACAAAATTTGTATTATTCATTCCAAGCTGTGCAGCTTTTTCATTCATTTTGGTTACGAATTCCGATTCGCTCCCCGCTATATGCTCCGCCATTGCTACGCATCCGTCATTAGCGCTTGCTACAGCAATCCCCTTTAACATATCCGAAACAGGCAGCTGTTCCCCCGATTCAAGAAACATAGTCGAGCCGCCGTAGCTCATTGCGTTATCGCTAACTGTGACTAAATCATCCCATTTTAGAGTTTTATTCTCTATTTCCTCCATTATTAGTAGCATCGTCATAATTTTTGTAACGCTTGCAATGGGTAGTTTTTCGTCTGCTTTATCCTCAGCAAGTACCCTGCCTGTCGAATGTTCCATCAATATATAAGACTTTGCATCGACCTCCTCCACCGTTTTATTTTCCGCTCTTACCGTATTTGTTACAACAAAAACAACGCACAGAACAAAAAAACATATTCTCGCTTTCATGGTTCATTACTCCTTTCGGGATTAATTCTATAAAACAAGAATATGCTTTAATATTTAATTTTATAACTATGCTCTCGGATGAGTTTTTTCGTAAACCCTTTTAATATTATCGTCCATAAAGCAGGTGTAAATTTGTGTTGATGATATATCCGAATGACCCATCATTGACTTCAATGATTCGAGGTCAGCACCGTTTTGAATTAAATGTGCCGCAAATGAGTGGCGTAAAGAATGTGGCGTTATATCATCAATCCCTGAGGTTTTTTGGTACTGCTTAATTATTTTCCAAAAGCCTTGACGGGTAATTCTCACACCCATTCTATTCACAAACAGAGCCGATTCTGATTCCGTTTTAACCATTTCAGGGCGGGCTTTTTCAAGGTAAAGCTTTATAGAATCAATTGCTTTATTGCCTACAGGTACAAATCGTTCACCTTTATTATTAGTGCATTTAACAAAACCCATTGATAAATTGATACTGTCAACATTTAATCCTATCAATTCACTCACTCTTATGCCCGTCGCATACAGCAATTCAAGCATAGCCTTATCTCTTATTCCCTTATTATCGCTCAATTTGGGCTGTTCAAGCAAAATTGAAACCTCGTTATTTGATAAAATATGAGGCGGCTTTTTATCGACATGCGGAGACGAAAGAGTCATAGTAGGGTCTTTATCTATTTCACCGCTGCGAAGCAAATACATATAATACGAACGGATTGATGCAAGGACTCTTGATAAAGTTGATGCTGCTCTACCTCTTTTTTTCAAAAACATAATATATGACAATATATCCGTCTGCGTTGTGTCCTTGATATTAGATACTCCCGATTCGGTCAAATATGCAATATACTGATTAATATCTCTTTTATACGACTCAACAGTATTTTGAGATTTATGACATATATTTTGCATAAAATCGGTATATTCTCCGATATATGTATTCATTCGTATGCTCCTTTATACTATTATAACTCTTATGTAACTTTACTTTTACAATGTTTACAAAAATATTTCATTTATATTATATCATATTTTTTGGATTTGTAAATAGTTTTTTGTAATTTTTGTAAACCAAACCAAATTTTATGTAACCTTTAAAGCGAGCCATTTCATAAATGTAGTAGCTATTAAACCCTCTAAAACAGCTGATATACAAAATATGGTAAAAAATATTATTAATATTATTATGTAAATTATTCTGAACTTTTTCTCAAATTCTCTCCTGTTTTGAATATATACACGACAAATTGACATCATAAAAGCAACTAACGGTATTGATATTAAGATCTGCGGCAGAAAAGATACGATTAAAAATAATCCTTTAGTCCCATATGAACCAATCATTGCCGCTGCTGTAAATGCATTTATAAAACCCTTTCTTATAAAGAAAATAAATGGGATTAAATATCCGAACTTAAAGAAAGAAGTTACTATTATTATTAATGATAACCCAAGATATGATTTTACTGATGAAACAGATATATCATAAAAACTCATTCCGGCTTTCAGGCTTGCTATATAGTTATTAAAATAGTTTTGTATATCTAAAGAGTTTTTATAACTGTGTACATAATATACCGAACCAATTATCGAACCAATTGCGAACACTAAAAATGATAATATATACAATAACTCTATACTTTTTTTGTATTCAAAAAACATTTTAATAACCCCCTCGCAAACCCCTATCACTAATTAATATGCATGGAGGTAAAAAAAAGAAGTTGCAAATTATTACAACTTCTCTTTAAAAATATATTATTTACTCTCAAGAATTTTATCAATACTTGCAATCTTAACACAGATTACAAATACTTTACATGCCTCTGTTAATTCATCAATTGTCGGGAAAGACGGTGCAATTCTTATATTAGAGTCTTTAGGGTCATTTCCGTACGGATAAGTAGCTCCTGCATCTGTCATAACAATACCCGCATCCTTGCACATTGCAACAATTCTCTTTGCACAGCCATCCATTGCATCAAAGCCTATGAAATATCCACCGACAGGCTTTGTCCAAGATGCAATATCGGCATCCTTTAACTCTGCATCAAGCATATTAATTACAGCTTCAAATTTAGGACGCATTATATCTGCGTGCTTCGCCATATGCTCTTTCAAAGCCTCCATAGTCGGGAAGAATTTCACATGACGCATCTGATTCATCTTATCATGGCTTATTATCTGTGCATTCATCATATCTATAGTAGATTTGATATTCGCCTCAGAGGCGGCCATAGCTGAAATACCCGCCCCAGGGAATGTAACCTTTGATGTAGAGCAGAATTCATATACCATATCGGGATTACCCGCTTTTGCACACTCATCAATTATATTAAGAATTTCAGGCTGATTATCAGCATAAAGGTGATGTATCACATATGCATTATCCCAATAAATTCTGAAATCCTCCGCAGCAGGCTTTAATGCCGCAAATCTTTTCACTGTTTCATCACTGTAAACATAGCCCGACGGATTTGAATATTTCGGAACACACCAAATACCTTTAATCGAACTATCTTCAGCCACAAGCTTTTCAACAATATCCATATCAGGACCGTCCTCGGTCATCGGTACATTTACCATTTCTATACCAAAAAATTCACAGATAGTAAAATGTCTGTCATATCCCGGCACGGGGCACAGGAATTTAACTTTATCAAGCTTGCTCCAAGGAGTCGAGCCCAGAATCCCCTTTACATATGCTCTTGCAATCGTGTCATACATAAGCGATAGAGATGCGTTGCCGTACAAAACAATGTTCTCCGGCTTTACTTCCAAGATATCAGCAAAAAGCTTCTTTGCCTCTTTTATGCCCGAAAGAACACCGTAGTTTCTGATATCCATATTATCCTCGCCAACCATAGATGTATTATTATCAATAATATTAAGCATAGGCATTGATAAATTCAACTGTTCCTCCGAAGGCTTACCTCTCGCCATGCTAAGATTAAGGCCCAAGCCCTTTTTCTGCTCATACTCGTTTAAAAGCTCCTCTCTGAGCTTTAGAAGTTCCTCTTTTGTCATTTCTTTGTATGACATTATTCATCCTCCTTGTAAAACAAATTACTTTTATATTATATAACAAAATCATTTAGTTGACAATTATTTTTTTATACGAAATTATTACACAATATCATCTATTTTTAAACTTATTTATACAAATCTATACTCAACAGTATGTATATATTCCTCTCCTGCCTTTAATAGTGCATCAGGGAAATGAGCGAATTTTAAAGAATTAGGGAATACTTGTGTTTCAAGGCACACCGCATCATATTGATGATATTGATAATCACCGTTAAATACATCCTCATCAATAGCATTACCGGTATATATCTGCACTGCAGGCTGATCGGTTATCATCTGCATAGTTATACCTGTTTTATCGCCCTTTAGGGTTGCGGCATGACGCATACCTCTTCCATCAAGAATAAAATTATGGTCATATCCACCAAACAATCTTATCTGTTCGAAATCCGATGTTATTCCATTACCCAATGTTTGGCGAATACGGAAATCAAACGGAGTATTATCAACTGATAACACCTCACCTGTAGGCATACAAGCTCTGTCGTTAGGTGTGTAGAAACTTGAGTTCATCTGCAATTTATGACCAAGAATGTTTCCGCTTTTCTCTCCGTTTAAATTAAAATAGCTGTGGTTCGTGAGGTTGCATACAGTATCCTTGTCACTTATTGCTCTGTATTCAATTTTCAAACCGTTTTCATCTGTAATGCTGTATTTAATTTGAACATCAAGGTTACCCGGGAATCCCTCCTCGCCGTCGGGCGATAAATAATGCATAATTACAGCATTCTCATCCTCTGCAATTTCCGCATCCCATAGTTTCTTATTGAATCCTTCGGCACCGCCGTGCAAACTGTTATTAAACTCATTTGCAAAAGTCTTGTACTCTTTCCCGTTAATTACAAACGAGCTTCCCGCAATCCTGTTCGCATGACGGCCGACAGCAGCACCTAAATATCCCACATTATTGAGATAATCGTTAAGACAAGCCCTGCCCAAAACAACATTACATTCATCACCATGCTTATCTTTTGTTATAAGCTTTGTAACAATACCGCCATAATTTATTATTTCAGCTCTTGTTCCCTTTTCGTTTTCGAGAATGTATAAGTTTACTTCTCTACCGTCAGGCATATTACCATATAATTCTTTATTTACAGACATAGCTATTATTCCTTTCATAGTTTAAACATAAACGATAACTTATTTACAGACAAATACTAACCTTTCACTTTCCTCATAAGGCTCTGAAAAAGTCAATTCGTCATACACCGAAACATCATAAAATCCGGCTGCTTTGAGCATCTTTATAATTTCAGACCTTTTCCATCCACGCTGAATATGGCGTTCTTCAAACCTATCATATCTCCCATTTTTCTCAACAAAAAAATTCAGGAGCATATCCGACAAGTTGTATTTTTCAATAAATCTATTCTGCCATGAATAGAAAATATCATATTCGGAATGAATAAAAGTTTCATTTCCGATAACCTTTTTTAGTTTGTATTCCGAACTAACATCAAATATGAATATTCCATCTTTATTTAGATGCTCTTTAACACATTTAAAAGTATTAAGTACACCTTTTGGGGTTATGACATAGTTAAGCCCGTCAATCATACATAAAAACGCATCAAATGTACTGTCTAAATTTAGTTTTGACATATCCGAGCATACAAGCGGTACATTATCAACCTTTGTTGAAGCTATACCAAGCATATCACCGCTGATATCCGTTCCCAAAATCTTGTAGCCCCGTTTTTCCATACGGCAGGTTATATTCCCCGTTCCGCACGCAAGCTCACACAGCGTATCCGGAGATACGCCATGATAAGCAAATAGATTTTCTATATAGTCGCACCACTTGTCATAGTCTATATCCTCATTCATAAGACGGTCATAGACTGATGCAAACTCCTTATACTGTGCTGTCATCTTAATTCGGCATTGAGCTCTTTTGCAAGACTCTTAATTATTTTTGCGTGAAGATTGTCCGCTTCCTCACCTGTTAAACTCCTGTCGGGAGCCTTAAATTCTGCTTTATACATAACGCTCTTCTTTCCGTCGGGAATTTGCTCGCCTGTATATACATCATTAAGTTCAAGCTTCGTTAGCAGCTTACCGCCCGCCTTTTTCATAACCTTTTCGATATCGGCAACGGGTACGGATGCATCTACAAGAATAGAGAAGTCACGAGTTACCGCAGGATACTTTGTAAGCGGTGTATATTTAACATTCTTATTTGCGGCATTAAGTATAGCAGAGAAATTCAATTCACCGATATATGCCTTTGTTCCTATTTCAAAGTTACGCAGCACTGACGGATGAACTTCACCTATAATACCTAACTCTTTTCCGTTTGCGATAATTCTTGCTGTTCTACCCGGGTGATATACTGGATTATCGGTCACTCTTTCATACTCCGCATCCTCAATATGAAGCTTTGCAAACATTTCCTCGCACACGCCTTTAATATCATAGAAATCAACATTACCGTACATTCCTATCATAAGTGTTCTCGGCTCGTCGGGAAGCTGTCCTTTCGCTGTGGGGATATATACTCTGCCAAGTTCAAAGAACCTTGCACTCTTTGTTCTGTAATTATAGTTTCTTGAAATAGTATCAAGCATACTTCCTGCCATTGTTGTTCTCATAACAGAGGTATCCTCACCAAGTGGGTTTGAAATTTTCACCTGGTTCCTTAACGGTGAATCTGCAGGTATATTAAGCTTATCCATTACTGACGGGCTCTGGAAATTGTATGTGTAAATTTCATACAAGCCTTGAGATATCAAGATGTTGCTGATTTCACTTTCGAGCGACTGCTCGGGAGTTTTAATGCCGCAAGTAGTAGCACCCGTCATAAGTGTTGTAGGAATACGGTCATAGCCATAGAATCGAGCAACCTCCTCGGCAATATCTGCCTCCGCCAACAAATCAGGTCTGAATGACGGCGGATAAAGCATCATTTTATCTGTATCCGCTTTAATTTCAAGCCGAGCAAAAATATCAAGCATATCATCTTGCGATATATCCGTACCCAAGAATGAATTAATCTTTTCCGGTCTGAACGGAATTTCTACGCCTTCACCGACATTGCCCCAAACATCTATCATTCCGCTTATGACCTTGCCGCAGCCAAGCTCCTCGACCAGTTGGCAAGCTCTTTCTATCGCGGGAACTGTATTATGATAATCAAGTCCTTTTTCATATCTTGATGAAGCTTCTGTTCTTAATCCAACTTTTTGAGCAGTTAATCTTACGCTTGCCGCATCAAACATTGCAGACTCAAAAACAACTGTCTGTGTGTCATCTTTTATTTCAGAATTAAATCCGCCCATAACTCCTGCAATTGCAATAGCCCTTTCGGCATCTGCTATAACAAGGTCATCTGATGAAAGAATTCTGCCCTGTTCATCAAGTGTTTTAATCTCTTCACCGTTATTTGCACAACGAACAGTTATTTTTCCGCCTGCAATATCTCTTATATCAAAAGCGTGCATAGGCTGACCATATTCAAGGAGAACATAGTTTGTTATATCAACGATATTGTTAATTGCCCGTATTCCGCAAGCCTCCAATCTTTCACGCATCCATTTTGGTGACGGTCCGATTTTAACATCCTTAACGGCTCTTGCACAATATCTTTGGCATTTATCAGGTGCTGATATGGCAACTGACAGCATATCGTTAATATTTGCTGATTTATCCTCCTCAAATTTGGTTTCAGGGATATTAAATGGCTTTTTAAAGGTTGCAGCTGTTTCTCTTGCAAGACCGATTATTGAAAAACAATCAGGTCTGTTTGAAGTTATTTCAAACTCTACAACATTTTCATTTAAGCCAAACAATTCTTTTACATCACTCCCGATTATTGCGTCCTCAGGTAGCACAAGAATTCCGTATTCGGGCTCATATCCAAGTCTTGACGGCTCTATCCCCATTTCGTCATGAGAACAAATCATACCATTAGACATAACGCCCCTAAGCTTGCCCTTCTTTATCTTAACTCCGCCAGGCAAAATCGCACCATTTAACGCAACAGGGACCTTCTGCCCTACTGCAACATTGGGTGCACCGCACACAATTTGAATAGGTTCTTCTTCACCAACATCAACCATACATATATGCAAATGGTCACTATCGGGGTGCATTTCACAAGTTAACACTTTACCGACAACAACCTTATCAATTTCTGCACCTAAATTCTCAACGGCTTCAACCTTTGACCCCGACATAGTCATTTTATCTGAATACTCTTTAGGGGTTACACCCGAAATATCTGTGTAATCACCCAACCAGCTCATAGGTAAATTCATTTCTCTTTCCTCCTTCTGATTTAGAACTGCTCCAAGAATCTCATATCGTTTTCAAAGAATAGTCTTAGGTCATTTATATTAAACTTACCCATAGCAATTCTCTCAAGTCCGATACCAAATGCAAAGCCTGTATATTCCTCAGGGTCAATTCCGCAGTTCTCAAGCACTTTGGGATGTACCATACCACAGCCTAAAATCTCAATCCAGCCTTCACCCTTACAAACGCTACAGCCCTTTCCGCCGCAGTTAAAACAGCTGTAATCCATCTCTGCCGAGGGTTCTGTGAACGGGAAATGATGCGGTCTGAATCTAACTCTCGTTTCCTCGCCGTAAAGCTCTTTAACAAATCTTTCAAGTGTTCCTTTAAGATCTGCCATTGTTATGTTTTTATCAACAACCAAACCCTCTATCTGATGGAAAACGGGTGAATGAGTTGCATCTTGAGTATCACTTCTGTAAACTCTGCCCGGTGCTATAATTCTAATCGGCGGCTTTGTTTTCTCCATAACACGAACCTGCATAGGCGATGTTTGTGTTCTTAAAACTATATTATCCTCAATGTAGAATGTATCCTGTGTATCACGAGCAGGGTGGTTTTTAGGTATATTCAAAGCTTCAAAATTGTAGTAATCATACTCAACTTCAGGTCCTTCAGCAATAGAAAATCCCATACCCATAAAAATCTCTTTTAATGAGTTCATAACCTGTGTCATAGGGTGAAGCTTACCGCTTTGGGAGCGTTTTCCCGGCATAGTTATATCAATAACTTCCTTTTTGAGCTTTTCCGATTCAAGCTTTGCTTCAATAGCCGCTTTTTTCTCCTCAATTTCCTTTTCAAGCTTCTGACGAATCTCATTCGCTAAAGCTCCTATAACAGGTCTCTCCTCAGGTGAAAGCCTTCCCATCCCTTTAAGAACTGCTGTCAATTCACCCTTTTTACCCATATATTTAATACGGATATCTTCAAGTGCCTGCAAGCCCTCTGCTTTTCCTAATGCAACTTCAACAGAGGTTTTAATAACTTCTAATTGTTTTTTCATTATAATTATCCTTTCCGTTTTTCTCTTGGGGGCAAAATAAAAAAACTCCGCCCCAAAAATTTGGGACGAAGCGTTAATCTCCGCGGTACCACCCATATTCCAACAACAGTCGGCTCTCTTTGATGCATATAACGGTGCAACCCGTCACAAGCTACTCTCAAACGATTTAACCTGTGCAACTCCGAGATGAAATTTCAACGATAACCTTACCACAGAGGCTCACAGCTAACAACCTCTATTCTCTTTTGGGAATTATCGCATACTTTGTCTCTTCATAGTCTTTTTAACCTATACCGTAATTCTACCACATTCTATATATATTGTCAAGCATTATTGCCTAAAAAATCTCTTTTTTCAAGAATTTCATATTCTGAAACCACCCTATTAACTTTTCCTTCAGAGTCAAGCAAGACGGCTATGGTAGTATATGAG
>JAXJPK010000018.1:0-3869 GCA_036311705.1 Clostridia bacterium | reverse complement strand
CCGTTATTGCTTTAACAACCTCAAAGTTCATAAGCGGCTCTCCGCCGAAATAATCAAGTTCAATATTCTTTCTGTTTCCGCTGTTGGCAATAACGAAATCAATAGCCTTCTTTCCGGTTTCGGCACTCATAATGCCTCTCTCGCCATTATATTCGCCCGTACCTGCAAAGCAGTATTTACAGCGTAAATTGCAATCGTGGGCTATATGCAGGCATAATGCTTTTACAACGCTCTGCTTGTTCCAGTTCTTTGCAAATTCCTCATAACAATCCTCGCAGAATAACTGACCGTTTTTATAGAGCTCGCATATATCCAAATAACTTTCTTTTATATCGTCGGTGGGGTATTTACCCGATAGCGCCTCAACAATAAAAGAGGGACATTCCTTTTCGGGTATAAACGGCTCTAAAAGGTAATCAAGCAAATCATAAAGGCAGTCATCCACAACATGAACTGCACCCGAATATATATCGAGAACAATATTCATATCAAACATTTTATATTTATGTATCAATTATATCTATTCCTTTCTTATTTGGAGTACCAATCAAAACAATTCGCTTGACACATTGTTTGCATCAAGCGAATGTTTAAACCGATTATTCAGCGTGCTCGCACTTCTGGTTTGCAACTGTGCAGGAAGTTTTGCAAGCTGACTGGCAAGAAGTCTGGCACTCACCGCAACCGCCTTTTACAGCTGATTCTTTAAGGTTAGCCTTGTTTAAAGTCTTAACATGTTTCATGATTGTTTACCTCCTATTCATAATAAAGCATATTGCTATAGGGGTATTATATCATACATTTTAGAAAAAATAAAGCCTTTTTGTAAAAAAAAGTTCACATATATGAAAAAAGATGTTAATTGACAAAAAAATCAACATATGATATAATTAGCAGAGTAGGGTAATGTGTCGAATTTACTTGAAAAATATGAATCGGAAGTGAATAATACATGGTAAAACATATAATTTTATGGAATCTTAATGATAAATATACAGATAAAGAAAAAGACAATATAAAGCGTGGAATTAAAGACAGTTTAGAGGGACTTTTGGGTAAAATACCGGGTCTTATTGATATTAAAGTGAATATAAACGGACTTTCATCATCAACGGCTGATTTGATGTTGGATTCTACATTTGAAAGTGAAGATGCGTTGAAAAACTATTCAACACATCCATTACATGTAGCGGCGGCAGATGGATTTGTTCGTCCGCATACGGTTTTGAGAAGCTGTTTGGACTTCGAGGTATAAATAATATTGGAGGAATGCACGGTGAAAAAAATAATTGCTTTTATTAGTGCATTTTTTCTGATGCTTTCAATTACAGCTGAAGCGGCATTTACGGGGGAAGAAATATATTCATCCGTCGAAAAATCTTTTGATTGGCTAAAGAATAATGTATCGCCGTTAGGAAATACCGATTCTGTATCGGCGGATTATTATGTAATGGCACTTTCACGAGGCGGCAAGAGTTTTGATTATAACAAGTATTCAAGAATAACTCAATCAAGAGATACAAAATCAGTTCGTGATGCACAGCGAACTATAATGGCTAATGCTGTTTGCGGAGGTAAGCTGAACAAGGAGTTTGTTTTTGATAATACATTAGGTTCATATAAAAATGATTCACTGGATATTTCAAGTGCTTTGATTGCGGCGGTAAACGGTGGTTATTCCACAGTTGAATATGAGAATGAAATTGATAAAGCGGCAGCATTGCTCTTGGGAAATCAGTTGCCTGACGGTAGCTTTGGCGGGGATGTTGTTACTACCGCAAAAAGTGTAATAGCGTTGTCCTTTTGCTCCGGCAAAAGATACTCTGTAAAGGGGAAACACGAGGGTGAATCGTATTTTTATGATGTTAACAATGCTATGCTTCGAGCGGTGAATTACTTGCAAAACAATAAAAACGAGGACTATGGCTTCGGCAATGTTTCAAATACGGCATATGTTATAATGGCTCTTGATTGCTCAGGTATAGATGCCGATAACGACTTGGGTTTTTCTGATGGGGGGAAGTCAACATTCTCGTGGCTGATGATGCAAATGGGTGATGACGGACGCTTTGCAGATGCTGAAAATACCGCCACAGCTGTTTGTGCAATCGTAAGTCATATGCTTGCAATGCAGGGCAGAGAGCCTTTCTTTAATCTCCGCTCTGAGGACAGATTAAAAAATCCGTCAAACTATACGGCGGATATTAACCGTTCGGGCGAGGGATTTAAGAAAATGTCATCACAGGAAATAATAGAAATAGATTTTAAAACTGATGATACTGAATCGGCTACAGCAGCCACAGATGAAAACGATGATGTTCTTGACATCAAAGATAAAGAGTTAACAAAAGAGAATAAACAAGAGGATAATAATAAAGCTCTAACAATACTGCTCGTAATTGCATCAATTATAGCAGTAATTGCGGTATCCGCAGGCTTTATAATATACTATGTTCATAGTCATCCCGAAATCAAGTGTCGCATCAAGCGAAAGGATAGAGAGTGATGTGATGGTTGGTTCGAGATTATTCAATAACCCCGAACAATCATAAATTATTCGGAAAAACGCAGGGAGGTTATATTATGGATAAGCTTCATATGGGAATAGATGTGGGCTCAACTACAGTTAAAATAGTCGTACTTGACGATGATAAAAATATAATATACAGTGAATACAGACGGCACTATTCGGATATTAAAAGTACCGTTATGAGCCTGTTTGATGAGGTGCAGAATGCAATCGGCAACAGGAGATTTACTGTTATGATAACGGGCTCGGGCGGTTTGTTGCTGTCAAAAATGCTCGGTATCGGATTTGTGCAGGAGGTTATAGCCAATAAAACGGCAATCGAGGAGTTTTTACCCGGTACAGATGTTGTAATCGAGCTTGGCGGTGAGGATGCAAAAATTCTATATCTGACGGGCGGATTGGAACAGCGAATGAACGGCACATGTGCAGGCGGTACAGGGTCATTTATAGACCAGATGAGTATTCTTTTAAAGACCGATGCAGACGGGCTGAATGAATTAGCGAAAAAACATACAACCATATATCCGATAGCGGCTCGTTGCGGTGTGTTTGCAAAATCAGATGTACAGCCGCTATTAAATGAGGGTGCTGCAAGAGAAGATGTTGCTGCGTCAATATTGCAGGCGGTTGTAACGCAGACTATTTCGGGACTTGCCCAAGGTAGACCGATAAAGGGTAATATTGTGTTTTTGGGCGGCCCGCTGCATTTTTTAACACAACTTAGGGTTCAGTTTGAGGAAACACTAAAAGAAAATGCAACATCATTTAACACACCTGAAAATGCACAGATTTTTGTTGCTTTGGGTGCTGCAATGATGTATGACAGCGACACTGAAACAGACATCTCGGAAATGACCGAGAAATTGAAGCACTCAAAGGGCGTAGATGCGGAAATAACCCGTATGCCAAAGCTGTTTAAAACAGAGGAAGAAAAAGAGGAGTTTTTTAACCGTCACTCGAAGGATACAGCAGCCAAAGGTAATATCGAAGCTGCGAAGGGTCCTGTTTTCTTGGGACTTGATGTAGGCTCTACCACAATTAAATGTACGGTTATAAACGAAAATGACGAAATTATATATTCGTATTACGGTAAAAACGAAGGTAGTCCCATAACTTGTGGTATTAATATTATGCGTGAGCTATATGAAAAACTACCTAAAGAGGCATACATAGCAAACGGATGCACTACGGGTTATGGTGAACAGCTCTTAAAAACAGCATTCCGTATTGATGAAGGCGAAATAGAAACTATTGCTCACTTTAAAGCGGCAAATCATTTTCTGCCGGGTGTCGATTTTATAATTGACATTGGCGGTCAGGATATGAAATGTATGAAAAT
>JAXJPK010000017.1:0-5340 GCA_036311705.1 Clostridia bacterium | reverse complement strand
TTATGGTTTTGGTATTTTTGAGCAACGGTTTTATTTCTGTAAATCAAAAGATTTACTCTAAAATTGCTCCTAATCTTCAGATTTTTGATTTTGTGGCAATTGCGTACATCAGCGCAACCGTAATTTCAGTAGTTATTTTAATCGTAATTAGATTTTTAAATAATCAAAAAAAATCTAATCTAAGTTCAAAAATGTTGATTTCGGGGGCATCTGCGGGTGTTATCATCGGAATTTTCCAATGCCTAAACACATATGCTGCTTCCGTAATAGACGGTGCCGTTCTTTATTCATCATATAACTGCGTAACATCAATTCTTTCGGCTGCGGTGGGCAGAATATTATTTAAAGAAAGGCTTTCAAAAAAGCAATTTGTAGGGGTAATTATCGGTATATTATGCATTGTGTTTTTGTGCGTATAAAAATTAACCATAGTAGAATGCACCGCTTTGACGAAATTTCAAGTCGAAAGCGGTGCATTATTTTCCGAGTAAAAGTTTCGGAGTGAACAGTGAGCATACAAACCGGTTGAAAATGCCCCGATTTTAGCATGATCCCCTATACTCTGAAACTTTTCTTTTGTAAAAATCCCATTGTTAAAGGGTTTTCGGGCAAAAAACAGAACCGTAATTTTTTCCAAAATTACGGTTCGAATTTGGGTGCGGGAGGAGGACTTGAACCTCCGACCTCAAGGTTATGAGCCTTGCGAGCTGCCAGCTGCTCTACCCCGCTATATTTATTGATAACAGAGTATATTATAGCACTTCCCTATCCGTTTGTCAATACTTTTTTTGAATTTTTTCAATAAATTTTAGAGAAGAAAAGCTGCCCTAAATTGGGCAGCACTAAATTGGGCAGTTTTATTATATTTATAGTAATCCTTTTCTTAATTCTTCTCCACTCTTGGGTGAAAGATATGCAGGGGCTATATCAAATACTGTCTTTGCACCGCTAACACCCTCGTTGTTTAGTCTTACTGCGGCTCTTGCATATGCCAAAAGAACAGAGGTTGTAAACTCGGGGTTTGAATCGAGCTTTAATCTGTATTCGATAATATGATTGTTTTCCCCGTTCATACCTGTCTTGCCGCTTCTGATAACGAAACCGCCATGCGGTATTCCGCTGTGGTCTCTCTTTAATTCCTCCTCTGTTATGAAGTGAACGGTTGTATCATAATCAGCAAAGTAGTTAGGCATTGTCTTTATATCATTCTCAATCTGTGCTAAATCCGCACCCTCTTCTGCTACAACATAGCAAACACGAGTATGCTTTTCTCTTGTTGAAAGCTCGGGATTATCGCCGTTTCTCACAGCCTCAAGTGCAGCTTCTACCGGAACGGTATATTGCTTTGCATCCTTTACGCCATTAACTCGGCGAATTGCATCAGAATGTCCCTGGCTAACGCCCTTGCCCCAGAATGTGTAATCCTTGCCATCTACAAGTATCGCATTGCCGTAAAGACGCATTAGTGAAAACATTCCCGGGTCCCAGCCTACAGATATAATTCCTACCTTCCCCGACTCTTTTGCAGCAGCATCAACTGCGGCAAAATGCTCCGGAACTCGTGCGTGGGTATCAAAACTATCCACCACATTAAAATACTTCACATATTCGGGTGTCTGTTTCGGCAAGTCTGTAGCCGAGCCGCCGCAAAGAATCATAACATCTATTTCATCCTTGTGTGCTACTGCATCATCTGCATGATACACAGGCACGCCTGCTGTCTGTATTTTTACGGTGTTAGGGTCACGGCGTGTAAATACTGCCGCAAGAGTTGTATCACTGTTCTGAGATATTGCACATTCTATACCTCGTCCCAAATTACCGTACCCCATAATTCCTACTCTTATTGCCATGTAAAACAACTCCTTCTTTTTTTGTTTTATATTATATAAAACGGTGAACAACGACTGCCATCGCATTATAAAAAATTATGCACAAAACAAAATCTGTACTACAGAATTATAGCACAGATTTTGTTGTTTTTCAATACTACAGAAAAAAATTTTTTACTTTTTTGTCATTAAATAAACATCAACAGGTATCCATAAAGAGGTTGTTGTTTCTCTGTATTCATAATCATACACATCAGTGTATTCCTTTGGTATTTCCTTATCCTTGGCTACGAGCATCATCACCCTGTCATACTTATCTGAATTAAAATCACCAATATATTTAAAATTCTCAAACGGATAATATCCGTAGTTTTCAATCACCTGATATATGTCCTTTTTGGTCTCATAAAACGCAAGAACGGTTTCTGTCTGTCCTGGGTGAATATCATTTCTGTCTATTGTTACGACATACGCATCACAATCGCTGTTTCGCATATAAAAAGCCTCGTCCATTCGCCCTTCAAAATGTGTATTTTTATCAATATAAACTTCGGGATAATTGATTATTCCCATAATAATCGGAATAACCGTTAGTATAATCCCAAATACTTTTCTATTAATGCTGCCAATACCGATTGCCATAGCCGCCACAAGGAGAGGGACTGACGGCAGCAAGTATCTTATAACAAATATCGGGCGGATTATGAATGATGCAATCATTCCGATGGCAAGCGTCAGAATTGGCACAGCCGCCGCAACGAGTGATAAAACTGCGGCCTTTTTGCCCTTTTTTACCGCAAAACCTATTGAGAAAACCGCACAAAACATTAAGATGAATGCCGCCAGAATATTTCCGCCTGCACCAAATATATCACGAAAATATGTTTTAAGTGTCTTAAATGTAATTGGGTCTATCCAATACTCATTATCAATCTTGTATTTAAGCTGTATTACGAAAAATCTTAACCAAGGGATATAAGCAATAATTGTTATAACCGCCGTTATAATCCACCCTTTTAAAATCTCACGCTTTTTGATTATTGCCGCAAGCAATAATGCACCATAAACCATCGCAGTTGATGCAAGAGCAAAATAATGCGTATATGCCGAAGCCAAACCAAAAACAGTATAAATTGCCCAATCCTTTTTGGAATTCGACAGATACACCTTATACGCATATACGGCATTTACAAAGACAAGCAATGCTCCTAACGAATACATCCTTACCTCTGCCGTATATGACTGCATAAACGGAAAAAAGAGAAATAACAAAGAAAAAGCCAAGCCCGTTTTTGCGTTAAAAATCTTTTTTAACTGTACAGAGCCAAAGCTCATCAGTATCAAATACGGTATAACCGCAAATATTTTTCCTGCTAATATCTTGTTTTCAAACGGGGTTGTGAAAGCCTTCAGCAATATGTAAAACAACGGCGGGTGAACATCAAGTGCAGTTATGGCACACATATCAGCATAACTACGGCGAATCATACCGAAGCTGTATGCCTCATCCATCCATACAAGGTCGCCCTGACATAGCAAGCCATATATTACAGCCGCCGCAAAAATTATAAATGCTAAGCAGTGTTTGAAATTCCTCTCAAAAAATGTTTGTTCCATTTTATTCTCCATTCAAAATCGTATATAACAATATTCAATAATCATTAAATCACTTGTATTGAATTTGAGTTTATTATAGCACAGAGATACCCTCTTTGCAAGAATATTTTTGCCATATTGCAAAAAATGTCATATTACACTATTGAAAAATTGCCGAAAATATGATATAATATATATGTATGTAAAATTTTAACGCCAAGGAGCAAATCAATGGTACTCATATATGTCATAAGGCACGGTCAAACAGAGGCGAATACCCGTTCTGCCTGCGTCGGCAGTCTGGATTATCCCCTAAACGAAACAGGGCTTTCTCAAGCACAGAAATTGGCGGGGAAGCTCAACATTAAGGCAGACGCCGTGTATTGCTCTCCCCTATCCCGAGCAATGCAGACAATCAGACCATATATGGAACAGCATAGTGATTTGAAGCTTGAAATTATACCTGAACTTACAGAACGGGATTTCGGGCTGTGGGAGGATTACAGTTACAAACAAATCAGCGAAATGGAGCCTGAACAATTTAGAATTTGGCAGGATAACTATTTCGACTACAAGCTTCCTAATGGCGAAAGCTTGATAGAGGTCCACAACAGAGTTCGTCCGTTTTTGGATGAAATACGCACCACTCACGATGGACAAACTGTTTTTTTAGTAACGCATCTTTGCACGGGAAGGCAGATTATTTCGGAGTTGTTGGGGCTTGATGCATACAAGGCAAGAAGCTTTTTCCTCGATAACGCTTCGTTTGCTGTAATTGACTACAATCCCAAGCTTGGGTTTGGTACTTTGGAAAAATTAAATGTATAATGATAAATATGCAAAAAGATGAAAGGAGCTATGAACTAATGGCTGAAGTAAGAAGAATATTCGTCGAAAAGAAAAGCGGATTTGATGTTGAGGCAAAGGAAATCCTTGCCGATTTGCGTGAAAATCTGAGCATGAAAAATCTTTTTGGCGTTCGTATCATCAACAGATATGATGTTGAGGGAATAACGGACGAGGAGTACGCAAAGGCAAGATGCCTTATATTCTCCGAGCCGCCCGTTGATACGGTATATGATGAGGAGGTTTGCATTTCAGAGGGCAAGGTGTTTGCTGTTGAATTTTTGCCCGGTCAGTTTGACCAGCGTGCTGCAAGTGCCGAGGAATGTATATCCATTCTTACTGCAAAAGACAGACCGAGAGTTCGCTATGCTAAAATATATGTCTTAATCGGTGATGTTACCGATGAGGATGTAAACGCTGTTAAGAACTATGTTATTAACCCCGTTGAAGCTCGTGAAGCATCGCTTGAAAAGCCCGAATCCCTCGATATGGCTGTTGACTATCCCGAGGATGTTAAAACTGTTGACGGTTTTATTGATATGACAGAGTCTGAAATGCAGAGCTTCCTTAGTGAGATGGGCTTTGCAATGGATATTGACGATTTAAAGTTCTGTCAGAACTATTTCAAGAATGACGAAAAGCGTAATCCTACAATTACGGAGCTTCGTATGATTGATACTTACTGGTCAGACCATTGCCGTCATACAACTTTCTCAACAAAGATTAATGATGTAATTATTCCAGACGGAAAATATGCAGATGTTATAAGAGATGCTTTTGAGGAATATAAAGCAGCAAAGGCAGATTTATATGCACCCGACAGGAATATGTGCCTGATGAATATGGCAACAATTATCGTTAAACAGCTTAAGAAAAAGGGATTGCTAAAGGAAATTGATGAGTCGGAGGAAATCAACGCTTGCTCAATAGTTATGCCCGTTGAGATTGACGGCAAAACAGAGGATTGGCTGATAATGTTTAAGAACGAAACACACAACCACCCGACGGAAATCGAGCCGTTCGGCGGTGCCGCAACTTGTCTTGGCGGTGCTATCCGTGACCCGTT
>JAXJPK010000016.1:0-8972 GCA_036311705.1 Clostridia bacterium | reverse complement strand
CATTAAAATAAATCGGTAAGGCAATATATTCATTCCACCAACCACTTTCAGCTATGTATGTATCATTTATAACATCCGTTAATACTGATTTAACACCATTGTAGCGATTTGTAAAAAAATCAGTTTTAAGGGCATCATTCATGGTGAGTATCGTATTATAGGAATTTCCCAT
This sequence comes from Clostridia bacterium, assembly GCA_036311705.1. Lineage (GTDB taxonomy): Bacteria > Bacillota > Clostridia > UBA1381 > UBA1381 > Ornithomonoglobus. The sequence goes on along the minus strand of JAXJPK010000016.1, from coordinate 8,800 downwards.
AATAGTATCAATTTTCTTTTTTACGCTCTCTGTACTCGCAAAGGTTGTCAAAGATGTTGCTAGTGTTATTGTTGTTGCCAAGCATACGGCAACTGATTTTTTTAATATATTCATAATAACCCCCATATAAATAAAAAAATGCATAGTCCATATCTCAGAACTATGCACCGAAAAACACACAGGCTCTGATGATAGGTTGCTAGACGCTAATCATTATACTTTAAATCACAAAGCATTTATCAGAGTAGTGTACGCTTTTACCAAAATAGCGTACGCCTTGTGACTAAAAGATATACTGCACCCAGTATAATGATTATAGTCTAGCATAAAGATTATATCATATACTTTCGTTTTTTTCAAGTATTTGGACAACAAAAAAAAGAACCGCTTACGTTTTGTAAACAGTTCTTTCTTCGTTTGCGATTATAAGATATCAATTACTATAATCAAATTCTTGAAACAGTAAAAGTTCTTATAATCTTTGGATGGTGAGCCATCGGAGATTCGAACTCCGGACAACTTGATTAAAAGTCAAGTGCTCTGCCAACTGAGCTAATGGCCCTGGCAGGGATAGCAGGACTCGAACCTACGCATGACGGAATCAAAATCCGTTGCCTTACCGACTTGGCTATATCCCCGGATATATAATTCTGCGTGTTCTAAACCCGCTAAAATTTCAATGGGGTGGATAGTGGGACTCGAACCCACGACATTCAGTGCCACAAACTGACGCTCTAACCAACTGAACTATACCCACCATATACTAAAAGCCCTGATGGGCTTTGGTGCGACTGAAGGGATTCGAACCCCTGGCCCATTGCTTAGAAGGCAATTGCTCTATCCAACTGAGCTACAGTCGCATAAAATAATGGAGCGGGTGATGGGAATCGAACCCACACGACCAGCTTGGAAGGCTGGGATTCTACCATTGAACTACACCCGCATAATTAAATAATTAGTCAATCACTCAACCTTTGTTATTTTAGCATATGTTTGTCCTTTTGTCAAGGGTTTTTTTGAAAAAAATTCAAGCAATTTGCCAAACAAGCCAAATACCCGTCTTTATGTAGTCGGACAGAACATGTATAAAATGCTCTATCCGTATTTCTGACAACTATAAACGGGTATTTTTGTGTATTGCGTCTATAAGGCGGTGTACATCGTTTATAGTATTAAAATATCCGAAAGATACACGAACCGCACCTCCGTTATCCGTACCCAAAGCCTTATGAGCAAGCGGAGCACAGTGATAGCCTGCACGAACAATGATGTTACTCCCTAAAGCTGCTGCTGCATCTGCACTTGCCATACCTTGGATGTTGAAGGCTGTTATTCCTGTTTCGCCCCTGCCGTAAATAATGATATTATCCATATTTTTAAGCTCGTTCCTAAAAACGGAATTCAGATAATGCTCGTGCTTGCCGATATTCTCCGCACCCTCTTTAAGCACAAACTCAATCCCTTTTTGAAGCCCTGCGATGGCGGGGGTATTGAGTGTCCCGCTGTGAAATTTATCGGGCATAGATTGTGGCTGCGTGAGCTGTTCGGACTCGCTCCCCGTTCCGCCGACGATAACCGCACGGACCTTGTCGGGGTCTTTAATGCATAGAATTCCCGTTCCCATTGGCCCCATAAGCCCTTTATGACCGGGGCAGGCAATCATATCCGCATTAATCTTTTTCATTGAAACATCGAGAGTGCCTGCACTTTGCGAAGCATCGAGCAGAAACAGTGCACCGTTATCATGTGCAACTCGGGCAATATCCGTAACGGGCTCTATTGCCCCGCACACATTGGAAACATGGGTGCAGACAACGAGCTTGGTATTGTTCTTTATACGCCGCCTTACAGATATTGGGCTAACCGTGCCATATTTATCCGCGTCGGCTACTGAATAATTGCCGTGCAATGCCGCAGGGCGTAGAACACTGTTATGGTCCATTGCCGTCACAACGATATGGTCTGACTCCGTCAAAGTACCTAAAATTGCCATATTCAGAGCGTATGTCGCATTTTGGGTAAATATGATATTGCTCTCGTTTTCAACATCAAATAGCTTTGATGCCGCCTCTTGTGCGGAAATAATGGCATTTACACCTTTTTGCGACAGAGCGTTCGCACCTCTGCCTGCGTTTCCACCGTGAAAAAGGGAGTAACGGAGCATTGCCGAATATACCGAATAAGGCTTTTTTCGGCTTGTTGCGGCATTATCAAGATATATCATCATAGACACGCTCGTTTCCGTTGTATGACTCTCTGTACCAACGCCGTGTGGGGATGGAGTGGGCCTCGACAATTTTCCGAACGGCAAGCTCATATTTTTCGTTGAATTTAACGGAGTAGGAACAGCCGCCGCGATTGAGTTTGGCGGGAGTGCTGACAACCTGTGCGGAAATGCCGAGATTTTTGCGGATTATATTCGCCGCACGGGTTGCGGTAGTCATTGAACCGATTGTTACCAGCATGTTTTTCACCTCTTTTCCTATTCTATATACTATATAATATGCAAAAAATGGTGTAGCGGTGCAGATTGCCGGAAAAGTCGGTCTAACACAAGCAACCTCTGCTGCTTGTTTTCTGCGAAATCACTTTCTACAGTACAGATGTACAGCGACGAAAGCAATTTCGCAAAATATACCTTCCTTTTGCGGCAATCTGCCAAACTACCGAAAAAAGTCGGTCTAACACAAGAAAACCACAAAAGAAATACCCAATTTCTCTTGTGGTTATTTGCTCTATTCCATTTTAAACTATTTTTCTACCGCACGCCGTTTAAGTTCAACATTGAATTCATTTTATTTGAATGTGCGTGGCATATGGCAAGTGCCAAAGCGTCAGCTGCATCATCGGGCTTAGGGATAACATTCAGTCCCAAAAGCATTTTAACCATTTGCTGAATCTGCTTTTTATCCGCCCTGCCGTATCCCGTCACGCTTTGCTTAACCTGCAGGGGTGTATATTCGCAGATAGGGATATTCTTGTTCCTTACGGCAACAAGTAAAACACCTCTTGCCTGGGCTACATTTATGGCTGTTTTCTGGTTTGAATTAAAGAAAAGCTCCTCTATTGCCACCGCATCGGGATTATATTTTTCAAGATATGCCGTCATCTCGTCATAAATCTTTTTTAAGCGGTCGATTGTCGGCATACCTGCAGGAGTGGTGATTGCACCGTATTCAAGCGTTCTGAATTTATTCCCCTTGTATTCGACAACACCTATACCCACGATTGCGTAGCCGGGGTCTATTCCTATTATTATCATTATCCGTACCTCTGTATAATAATTCATAAAAGTTGCATAAAAATGCATAAATATTCAGCCTCATTTATTGTATTTTAACTATTGAATATTTATGGCAAATATAGTATAATACTATTATACTATAAAGAAAAGCGATTTGCAAGGGCAAATCGTATCGTTGAAAGGAATGAATTATAATGGCTAAGGATAAAGTTGTATTAGCATATTCGGGTGGTCTTGATACCTCAATCATCATCCATTGGTTAAAGGAGAACTATGATTACGATGTAGTCTGCGTGTGCGGTGATGTTGGTCAGGGCAAGGAAACTGACGGTCTTGAAGAAAGAGCGTTGCGTACAGGCGCTATAAAGTGCTATATTGCAGACTTGCGTGACGATTATGTTGAAAACTACATATTCCCGACGCTAAAGTCGGGTGCGGTATATGAGGGTAAGTATCTTTTGGGTACATCTCATGCTCGTCCTATTATTGCAAAGGCATTGGTTGATGTTGCACACAAAGAGGGGGCTGTTGCTATTTGTCACGGTGCTACGGGTAAGGGTAACGACCAGGTTCGTTTTGAGCTTGCCATAAAGGCACTTGACCCGTCACTAAAGATTATTGCTCCCTGGCGTGAGTGGGATATAACATCTCGTGAAGATGCCGTTGATTATGCTGAAAAGAACGGTATCGAGTGCCCTGTTACAAAGAAAGATTTGTATTCTCGTGACAGAAACATATGGCATATCAGCCATGAGGGTGTTGACCTTGAGGACCCATGGAACGAGCCCCAGCTTGACAGCTTGTTAAAGCTTGGCGTTTCTCCCGAGCAGGCTCCCGACGAGGCAGAGTATGTAACAATCGGTTTTGAGGCAGGGGTTCCCGTGTCGGTTAACGGTGAAAAGCTTGCTCCCCGTCCGCTTCTTGAAAAGCTTAACGCTTTGGGCGGAAAGCACGGCGTTGGTATCGCAGATATCGTTGAGGACAGACTTGTTGGTATGAAGTCAAGAGGTGTATATGAAACACCCGGCGGCACAATCCTTTATGCTGCAATAACAGAGCTTGAGTATTTGTGTCTTGACAGAGATACGCAGGCATTCAAGCGTCAGAGTGCTATCAAGTTCTCGGAGCTTGTATATGACGGAAAGTGGTTTACACCGCTTCGTGAGTCAATGTCGGCGATGTTCGACGAAATGGATAAGACTGTTACGGGTGAAGTTAAGCTAAAGCTATACAAGGGCTCATGCACACCTGCGGGTGCGAAGTCACCGTATTCACTATACAGCGAGGAAATCGCATCATTCGGCGACAGCCATGAGCTATATAGCCACAAGGATGCACAAGGCTTCATCAACCTGTTCGGTCTACCGCTAAAGGTTCGTGCAATGATGAAGGAAAAGAACGGTCTTAACTAATATTTTGGAATGTAAAGCAGGTGAGCTATTAGAATCTCACCTGTTTTTATTGTGGTGTATTCTCATTCAATGCGTGCATAAACCCGTTAAGGCTGACTGTCATAATATCGCCGCCAACGGGCAAACCGTTAATGCATAAAACATTTGCATAGACCGTTTCCCCGACATCAATCGGATAATTGGTAACAACGAACGAATAACGCACACCCTTTTTGCCGCAATAGGCTGTGAGGTCAAGCCCCGCATTTTTTTGGATTTTATTGTAATTTTCATATACGGCGTCAAATTTTGCAGGAATTGTAACATCCGTTCTATCATGCGGCTGTTTTTGCGTTTCCCAACCGTATTCTTTTAAAAAAGCACGGCATATCTCGGCTTCGCTCTCGTTCCCGAAAGCATAAAAAATTGAAATTGTGCAAATAAATAAAATTGCAAAAATAATAATTGAGAATTTAGGTTTAAGCATAATAATCTCCGTTTTTTTAAATAATATGCATTAAAAAATCTAAATATTACCTGACTAATTTAAGACCGGTCGGACAAACTAATTACGACATCATTGTTACTCGGGAAAGGAGAAAAAAGATGTTCAATAAAATTTCATTGGCACTTGTAATCATAGGTGCATTAAACTGGCTTATGATTGGCCTGTTCGGTTTCGACCTTGTGGGAGCATTGTTCGGCGGACAGATGGCAATACTTTCGAGAATAGTTTACACTCTTGTAGGTCTTGCAGGTTTGTGGTGTATAACGCTGTTGTTCTCTCATGATACGGTAGAGCGCGAAACAAGATAAAAGGGCAGAGGGGGCTGTGATTTTCACAGCCCTTTCAATTTGCCCTGAATGGTTGACTTCCAAACACAAATATGGTAAAATACCATCAGGAGTTGAGATTATAATAAAATGAAAACATCAGATTTTTACTACGATTTACCGGAGGAGCTTATAGCACAGGAGCCCCTTAAAAAAAGAGATGAATCAAGACTTATGGTGCTTGACAAAACCAACGGCGAAATAAAGCACAAGCATTTTTATGATATAGTCGATATGATTAAGCCCGGCGACGCGCTTATTTTGAACGATACACGAGTTTTGCCTGCCCGTCTTTACGGCGTTAAAGAGGGAACGGGCGGAGCGATAGAGTTTTTGTTGCTTAACAAACACTCGCTTGACACCTGGGAGGTTATCCTAAAACCGGGTAGACGAGCAAAGCCGGGGGCAAGATTTGTGTTCGGCGAAGGAAAACTCAAAGCGGAAATACTTGATGTAATAAACGATGGAAACAGACTTGTTAAGTTTGAATATGACGGAGTTTTTGAGAATATTTTAGACGAGCTTGGCGAAATGCCGCTGCCGCCGTATATAACGAAAAAGCTTGAGGATAAGGACAGATACCAGACCGTTTTTGCAAAGCATAACGGCTCGGCGGCAGCACCCACAGCAGGCTTGCACTTCACACCCGAACTGCTTGATGCAGTAAAGGCAAAGGGCGTAAATATCGGATATGTAACGCTCCATGTCGGCTTGGGCACATTCCGTCCCGTAAAGGCGGATGAGATAGCCGACCATAAAATGCATTCGGAATTTTATGTTCTGCCCGAGGAAACGGCACAGCTGATAAACGAAACAAAGGCTCGCGGCGGTCGGATTATATCTGTCGGAACAACTGCAACAAGAACACTTGAAACGGCGGGCTTGGGCGGTATGCCGCTTAAAGCATCATCAGGCTGGACGGATATTTTTATATATCCCGGAAAGAAGTTTAATGTTATTGACGCACTGATAACGAATTTCCACCTGCCCGAATCAACGCTCATAATGCTTGTATCGGCATTGGCAGGCAAGGAAAATGTGCTTAATGCATACAACGAGGCGGTACGGGAGAAATACAGATTTTTCTCGTTCGGTGATGCGATGTTTATAGAGTAATTATAGGAGAGATATATGTTTAAGGTATTGCATACAAACGGAAAAGCAAGGCGGGGCGAGTTTCGCACCGTTCACGGAACGGTTCAAACGCCCGTTTTCCAGAATGTCGGAACGCTTGCGGCAATTAAGGGAGCGGTTTCCACTATGGATTTAAAGGAAATCGGCTGTCAGATTGAACTGTCAAATACATATCATCTGCACCTGCGTCCGGGTGATAAAATCGTTCACCAAATGGGCGGTTTGCATAAGTTTATGAATTGGGACAGACCGATTTTGACCGACAGCGGCGGTTTTCAGGTATTTTCGCTTGCAGGACTGAGAAAGATAACTGAGGAGGGCGTAAGCTTCAGCTCTCATATAGACGGCAGGCATATTTTTATGGGGCCTGAGGAGAGTATGCAGATTCAGTCAAACCTTGCGTCTACCATTGCTATGGCGTTTGACGAATGTATCGAAAATCCGTCACCGAGGGAGTATGTTAAAAATTCGATTGACAGAACATATCGCTGGCTTGAGCGATGCAAGACCGAGATGGATAGACTAAATAAGCTTGACACAACAATTAATAAACAGCAGATGCTATTTGGAATAAACCAGGGCGGCGTGTTTGAGGATTTGCGAGTTGAGCATATGAAAAGGATAGCAAAGCTTGACCTACCCGGCTATGCAATAGGCGGACTTGCCGTAGGCGAGAGCCATGAGGAGATGTATCACATTCTTGATGTTGTTCTTCCGCACGCACCCGAGGACAGACCGAGATATTTGATGGGTGTGGGAACACCGTCAAATATTATTGAGGCGGTTGCAAGGGGCGTGGATTTCTTTGACTGCGTTATTGCATCAAGAAATGCAAGGCACGCATTTATTTTCACAAAGCACGGCACAATGAATTTGCTTAATCAGAAATATGAAACCGATTCACGCCCGATTGATGAAACTTGCGGATGCCCTGCGTGTAAAAATTATTCAAGAGCATATATCCGCCACTTATTCAAGGCAAAGGAAATGCTCGGAATGCGTCTGTGCGTGCTACATAATCTGTATTTCTATAATCATCTTATGGAGGACATTCGACTTGCGATTGAGGAGGACAGATTTGACCAATACAGAGCCGAGAATGTGGAAAAGCTTGCAAGGAGGATATAAAAATGTTAACTATAGGATGTCATCTTTCATCATCAAAGGGCTATCTTGATATGGCAAAAACAGCGGTTTCGATTAATGCCAACACATTTCAGTTTTTTACCCGCAACCCAAGAGGGGGTTCTGCAAAGCCAATTGACGAAGCGGATATAAAAGCGTTTTTGGAATTTGCAAAAGAGAACGGTATAACGAAAATTCTTGCCCATGCACCATATACATTAAATGCCTGCTCGGCTGATGAATCAATCAGAGAATTTGCGTTAAACACAATGATTGACGATATCCGCCGTATGGAATACACACCAAATCAGATGTATAACTTCCACCCGGGAAGCCATGTAAAGCAGGGTGCAGAAGTGGGGATACAGCTTATTTCGGAGCATTTGAATAAGGTTTTGTATCCCGAAATGACAACCACCGTATTGCTTGAAACAATGGCAGGAAAGGGCAGTGAGGTTGGCAGAAGCTTTGAGGAAATCCGTGCGATAATCGACCGCACAGAGCTTAACGAAAAGCTTGGCGTATGCCTTGATACTTGCCATGTGTATGACGCCGAGTATGATATTGTAAATAACCTTGATGATGTACTTTGTGAGTTCGACCGAATAATCGGAATTGACCGCTTGCGTGCAATTCATATTAATGACAGTAAAAATCCGTTTGGCTCGCATAAGGACAGACATGAGGTAATCGGTGGCGGCTCAATCGGACTTGAGGCATTCAGTCGGATTATAAATCACCCGTCATTGCGTGATTTACCATTCTATCTTGAAACACCCAACGAACTCCCGGGCTATAAAGAGGAAATAAGAGTATTAAGAGAATTATATAAAGGATAAACCAGGGGCTGTTGCATTTAGCGCAGATCGTTCAAAGGCTTAAAATGCCATAAAATCAATGTTTGATAAAGACTTATTGAATAAAATTGATGTTGAAATCCGCATTGTTTGCGGATTTCGTACATTTAATGCCTTTGAACTATTCGCGAAACTCACCCTCGGAGTACCCGCGTACGCCGTCGGGCAAGGTAAAATGCGTATAAATCCGCATTTTACTTCGTTTCGCAAATTCT
>JAXJPK010000015.1:0-3007 GCA_036311705.1 Clostridia bacterium | reverse complement strand
TTGGTGATGAGGAGCTGTTTAGCAAATATATGGACAGAGAGCTTGCAGTGCGAATTATGGATTTTATTGATGAAATTGGCGGTATGGTTGTTGCGGACAACCCCGTAGAGTGCTATTGCAATAAGATTGGTTCGGACACATTTATGAATTGGACAAAAAAATTCTCTATTGATAGCTCGGTGTTCAATAATGACAGAGCAAAAATCGAGGACAGAATTCACAAAATGGGTATTATATTTAATGATAAATCACAAATAGACTTGTTTTTTGAAAAGTTCGGCAGAGAGGTCACAATAGATATCCAGTACGGAACGATGTTTGCTGATGTATCTGCAGGCTGCAGTAAGGGCGATGCGGTTAGTGAGTTCATAGACCGTCTTGGCGTTCCGTTTGAGAATACTTATGCATTTGGCGACAGCGTGAACGATTTAAGTATGATGCGTGCCGTAGCACACGCAATAGCTATGGGCGACCATGATGCCGCTCTTGATTCGGAGTGCGAGTTTATAACAAAATCCGTTAAAGATGAGGGAATTACTTTCGGTCTGGAGCATTACGGGCTGATATAAATAAAAGAAGGTTAATTATGATGCACATTATAGGTCATTTCAGGACTATAACAAAACATAGACATATGGTTTTTATACATTGTGTCAGGGCGGGAATCCCTGTTCGGGGGCTGCTGCACGATTTGTCGAAATACAGCCCGACGGAATTTATAAAAGGTGCGAAGTATTATACAGGCAAGAAAAGCCCGACGGAGTTTGAACGCCGTAATGAAGGCTGTTCAACGGCGTGGATGCACCATAAGGGCAGAAACCGTCACCATTTTGAGTATTGGACAGACTATAATCCATTAACAAAATCCATAGACCCCGTTAAGATGCCGATAAAGTTTGTTAAGGAAATGTTTTGCGACAGGGTTGCCGCAGGCAAGGTTTATTTGGGGAAGGATTATACAGCGGAAAATCCTATCGGATATTTCCTGCGTGGCTCGGCTAAACGGAATATGCATCCTGAAACGGCGGTTTTGCTGGAGGGCTGGCTCCGTTCATTGAGAGAAAACGGCGAAAAGGCTACATTTAAAGAGATACGAAGGACAAAAAAATATTGACAGAGGGTGATAATGAATGAACAAACTTCTGAAGCTTGTGTATTCAAATAAGTTTTTTGCAGTTCTGACCTTGATTTTACAGGTGGGAATGATTGCAATATTTGTTGTGGGTGTTTCAAACTATTCAAGGTTTTATCTGCTTGCATCAAACTTCATAAGCATCATTCTTATTCTTATTGAGGTAAATCGCCATGAGGAAAGTGCTTATAAAATAACATGGATAATGCTGATAGCGGTTGTACCGTTCTTTGGCTGGTTTTTCTATATTTATACTCATACGGGAATCATTCAGGGAGATATACGAAAGGCACACGAAAGGGCACAGGCGGATTTGGACGAATTTCGTCACGATGATTCCGAGCTTATCGCAAAAATGGATGATGAGGGAGTTGATACCTCATTAATAAAATATCTTTCCCGTGCGGGCGGTAATTCGGTATTTGAAAATACGATTGTCCAGTATTATCCGTTGGGTGATGATATGTTCCCCGATTTAATCGAGGAGCTTGAAAGTGCGAAGCATTTTATATTTATGGAGTTTTTCATAATCAACCAAATGAGCAGCGTGTGGCGGAAAGTCGAAGCAATACTTATTCGCAAAGCCCGTGAGGGTGTTGATGTCCGATTGATGTATGACGGTATGGGCTGCATCGGAATTGTGGATAAGAATTATGATAAGGTGATGTCGGAAAAGGGCGTTAAAACGCAGATTTTTGCACCTATTCAGCCGCTGCTTTCCACATATCAGAACAACCGTGACCACCGTAAAATAGTTGTGGTTGACGGCAGATGTGCATTCTCGGGTGGAGTGAATCTCGCAGATGAATATGCAAATAAAATTGTCCGATTTGGGCATTGGAAGGATACGGCAATAAAGCTTACAGGCGAGGGCGTCAGCGGTTTTACGGAGTTGTTTTTAACTATGTGGTACACTACTTCGGAGAAACGGGAGATAGATGCGGGCAAATTTATGAATGTGTCGGAGAAATTTTCTATACCCGACGCTAAAGGCTATGTTGTCCCGTTTGCCGATTATCCGCTTGATAATAAGCTGATAGGCAGAAACGCATATGTGGATATTCTGAACTCATCAAGGGATTATGTGGATATTATGACGCCGTACTTTGTTATTGATGATGCGATTTACACCGCAATGAGTTACGCAGTGACAAGGGGAGTCAGGGTAAGATTGATTTTGCCGGGCGTGCCCGATAAGAAAATGCCGTACTGCCTTGCTCGGTCGTATTATAAGGATTTGTTTGATATAGGCGTAGAGGTATATGAATATATCCCGGGATTTGTTCATGCAAAGAACACCGTCAGTGACGGAAAGCGTGCGATTGTCGGAACAATAAATTATGATTACAGAAGCCTGTATCTGCACTATGAATGTGCGGTATATATGATAGATGTGCCGCAGGTTAATGATATTGAGACGGATTTTGTGGATACTCTATCAAGCTGCAGGCGTGTAACAAGTGTGGATTATGATAGCTATCCTTGGTATTACAGAGCTATGGGCAGAATTTTACGCTGCGTCGCTACGATGATATAAAATAAACGGAGGAGATAAGAAATGAAAAAATTATATAAATCCAGAACAGACAGAAAGCTGTGCGGAGTGTGCGGCGGTATCGCCGAATATTTTAATATAGATTCGACTATTGTGAGGTTAATATTCCTGCTTTGTATCCTCGGATTTGGTATGAGCTTGTGGGTGTATATTATTGCCGCACTCGTTATGCCTGACAGAATGTAAATATTTACCAAACAACATACCCCCAAAAATCAGTGCTGAAATGCCTGATTTATGGGGGTATGTTGTTTATACGGAATTATAATTGTTACAGTAGCCATATCTATTTCAGCTTGCAGTTCAAGTGTTGATTTACC
>JAXJPK010000014.1:0-3450 GCA_036311705.1 Clostridia bacterium | reverse complement strand
CATTTAGCTATAAGCCGGTTGACTGTATCTATACACATTTCCCGGCAGATGAAGATAAAACACTTGATCTGGGCAGACTTGGTGAGGAGTGTATACGATTTAAGGAAGGTTACAACTCCTCTACAAAAGATAGTTTGTATCTGCTTAATGAATCATTCTCAACAACATCATTTGAAGAGGGGTATTATATAGCCAAGGATTCAGTAAGAGCGTTGCTTAAAAAGTCGGTACGGACTATCTACAACACGCATATGCATAAGCTTGGTGCAGATGTTGATGAGCTTAACAGTGAAGATACTGATGCAAAGGCATCGTCTTTAAGAGCAATTAACGAGGAGGGCAAGCGTTCCTTTAAGGTGGAAGTAGCACCGCCTGACGGAATGTCATATGCAAGGGATATTGCAGAAAAATACGGTGTTACTTACGAAATGCTGATAGGAGATAAAGCAGATAGTCTATGAATTATTTAACAATCATCAGATAAAATAGGCATGTACAATGCACTTGTTGTTTCGTCTATGATGGGTTGTACAATATCGTTTACAATCCCGTTTGCACTTGGCGTGGTTTCGTCACTCGCAACGAGTGCAACTGCATTCGGAATGATGGACAGAATGGATAAAAAGGGCGTTGTTATGAATTCCGCATTTGCGGTATAGGGAGCGTTTATTGTAGGCAGTCATCTTGCGTTTACAATGGCTTTTAATGAAGCCTATGTGTTTCCTGTGCTTTTGGGCAAGATGGTTTCAGGTGTGCTTGCGATAGTGCTTGCGAATATAATTTACGGAAAAACACAAAAGATTAACAACTGACCGTAACCGGTAATTGTCACAATGGCGGTGAATAAAAATTTTATCCTGATTTGATATGAGATTATAAGGATTGTCGAAATTTGTTGAAAAGAGGTATAATATGAAAATTATAAAAAAGGTGTGGGGAATTATTCCCGGATTAGCAATATCAATTTTGATTGCAGTAGTGGCAAAAACAATTGAAAGCCGTCTACCAATACATATTGTGGGAGCATCGGTTATTGCACTATTTATAGGAATGATAATTAATCATTTTTGGAGGCCGGATTTCTTGAAAGCAGGAATCAAGTTTGCATCAAAGAAAGTTTTGAAATTTGCTATTATTCTCCTGGGCGCTTCTCTCAGTGTTGGGGTGATTCTTTCCGTGGGTAAATTATCATTGATGGTAATGGTTTTCACTCTTTTGACTTGTTTTGGCGGAGGTTTCTTTATAGGTAAGGCTTTGAAGTTAAATTGGAAGCTATCAAATCTGATTTCAGCAGGAACCGGTATCTGTGGAGGTTCTGCCATTGCGGCTATTGCCCCTGTTATTGATGCAAAAGATTCTGATATTGCTTATGCAATGTCAGCAACTTTTTTGTTTGATATGGCAATGATTATATTGTTTCCTATAATGGGCAGAGCTTTGGGACTAAGCGATATGGCTTACGGATTATGGGCAGGTACGGCAGTAAATGATACATCAAGCGTGGTTGCTGCAGGGTATGCTTTTAGCGAAGGTGCAGGCGATTTCGCTACTATGGTTAAACTGACAAGAACACTTAGTATAATCCCGACAGTTTTGGTGTTTTCTTTTGTAAGTTTGAGGTTAAAACGAAAAGAAATATCTGATGCTTCATATCAGAAAGTTAATATTTTAAGGCTGTTTCCATGGTTTATTTTGGGATTTTTGGCTTTGGCAGCAGTAAACAGTATGGGAATGATACCGGCAAATGTTTCATCAGTTGCTAAAGATATAAGTAAATTTTTGATGGTTACTGCACTTGCGGCAATAGGATTAAACACAAGCTTTAAGGATATGAAAAAGTCCGGAATAAATCCAATGATTCACGGATTTATAATATCAGCACTTGTAGTCATTGTTGCCATTTGTGTTGAGTGGTGTATGGGATTAGTGTAATTTAAGAATGATTTTTTATTCCTAACTTAACACGAACGTGCCTCTAATAACATTGGCATCTAGATTATACAGTCTTTATAGTAGGGAAAATATCGAATTTCACTGAAAGCGATCTTGCTTTATAGATTTTTAAAGAATTGATATGGCTGATATATAGCTTAAAAATATAAAAAATACGAGATGGAGAGAAGTTAATGGGATACATATTTATAATATTTGCATTGTCGGCAGGGGCTATTAAAGGATTTTGCGGAAAGAAAATCAGCGGATTGGTTTCTTCTATAAAGGGAACATTTTATATGAATATGCTGAGAATGCTTATGTGCATTGTTGTAGGTTTTTTTATTGTAGCAACAAATGGAATTTCAGCATTAGAAATCGATCTAAAAACATTGTTGATAACAGCGGTATCGGGAATATCTACTGCTATGTTTGTGGTTTCTTGGATTTTCTGTGTGCGTAGGGGAGCTTATGTTATGATTGATGTATTCCTGATGCTGGGTGGTGGACTTACAATAGCATTATGCAAATTGTTTTTTAATGAAACAGTTTCCATAAATCAACTTATAGGATTTGCCATGCTTGTAATTGCATCCTATGTTTTGTGCTCATACAGTTCAAATATTAAGAATGGTTTCTCGTTTTCGTCTTTTTTATTACTTGTTCTATGCGGGATTTTTAACGGACTTACGGATTTTTCACAAAAATGGTTTATATATTCTCAGCAGGCGGGAGATGTAGGGGTGTTTAATTTCTATACATATTTATTTGCTTCTATTGTTCTTTTGGTATCCTTTGCTATTGCGAATAAAACGGAAAAAGCACCTAACGATGGAAAATCGCTTAAAATATTCCTTGTAATATGTATTATGGCTATATGCCTTTTTGCATATTCGTATTTTAAAACAATGGCGGCAAAATATGTTTCGTCTGCGATTTTGTATCCGCTAACTTCAGGAGTAGCAATAGTATTGTCAGCAATCATGGCTGCTACATTTTTTAAAGAAAAAGTAACATTAAAGTGTGTTGTAGGAATAATAATTGCCCTTGTTGCAATTATTATAATCAATTCATAAGAAAAAATGACTGATGGCTTTTTGGATACTAACTTCACACGAGAAACCGCAAAATTGATTGTCATCCAGATTGTACAGTCTTTATATAAGGTATGTCGGAAGATGCACAAAGACAAATACACATGAAAAAGTATTAATGTATAGCGGAATGCCCAACGAAGTTGGTAGCGTGCATGGAATTGCTCTGCGAAAAATTTTCGTAATTCGAGGTATTGCATCTAAAAACAACAGTGGTATAATAATATGTAGTTAAAATAAAGGAGAGAGAGCAATGAATGATTTTAACTTACCTGAATTTAAACGCTCGAGAGGAGCTTATGTAGCAACGGAGACAGCAGAATACTTTGTGTCCCTTCTGGTTACAGATGCTTTTCTTGCAAAGCTGCTGACATCGATGGGAATCAGTGATGGGACAAGTCTAAAGACAAGGGGACGGTTCTAT
>JAXJPK010000013.1:0-3486 GCA_036311705.1 Clostridia bacterium | reverse complement strand
TCAATAACGGGAAGTGTCGGAAAAACGACAACAAAAGACCTTGTTTATGCTGTGATTTCAGAGCATTACAAAACCCATAAAACACCGAATAACTTTAACAACGATATTGGAGTTCCTCTTACGATTTTCGGGCTTAACGAGGAGCATACGGCGGCGGTTATAGAAATGGGTATGAACCATTTGGGCGAAATATCGTATCTTGCGAATATTGTTCGCCCCGAATGTGCGATTATAACGAATATCGGAATGTCGCACATTGAGAATTTAGGCTCAAGAGAGGGTATATTCCGTGCAAAAATGGAAATAGCCGAGAAATTTGGCGAGAAAAATACCCTTATCGTGAATGGTGATGACGATTATCTAAAGACCTTAAAGGATACGCCGTACAAACTCATAAAATTCGGAATGAGCGACACGAACGATTTATATGCCAAAGATATTGTAAATAACGGCCTTATGGGAATTGAGTTCACCGTTGTTTACCCTGACGGCGAGTTCAGAGCAACCGTTAAGCAACCTGGTGTTCATAATGTGTATAACGCTCTTGCGGCTGTTGCAGCAGGATTTGTTATGGGTGTCAGCGTAGAGGAATGTAAAGCAGGGCTTTATAATTGTGTTTACACATCATCAAGACTTGAAGTTATTGAGCATAACGGGATAGAGATAATAAATGATTGCTATAACGCATCACCCGATTCTGTTCGTGCGGCACTAAAGGTAATGGAGCAGTCCAATCAAACGAGAAAAGTTGCTGTTTTAGGAGATATTTTTGAGCTTGGCGAACACGCTGAGTCGGCTCATTTCGAGCTTGGCAAATCGGTTGGTGAATCGTGTGCGGATATGCTTATAACGGCAGGTGAAAATGCACGGCTGATAGCAGAGGGTGCAAAGGCTTGCGGTATGGATAATGTTGTGTCTTTTGATACAACGGAGGAGCTGTGCTCGAATATTCCAAATTTGATACAAAGTGGTGACTGTGTTCTGATAAAGGCATCACACGGAATGAAATTCTCGGAAGTAACAGAGAAAATAACGAATTCATAAAGAGGAAGGGTATTATAAGTGAAAGATTTTTTTGGAGCAACAGCTTTGACGCTTGTGCTTGCATTTGCAATCACTGCGGTTTTGGGGCCTGCATTTATAAAATGGCTGCATAAGCTTAAATATGGTCAGGAAATCAGAGAAGAAGGTCCTGCATGGCATCAGAAAAAGACCGGTACACCCACAATGGGCGGTATAATGTTTATTGTCGGAATAGGCGTTTCGGTCATCATAAGCACTATAATTTCAGCCGTTAACGGCACATTAACACCAACAGTAATGAAAGCGCTTATTCTGTATATTGTATCTTTAGGATTTGGTGTTGTAGGCTTTATTGATGATTATATAAAGGTCGTAAAAAAACGCAATCTCGGACTAACGGCAATTCAGAAGTTTTTACTTCAGCTTGCATTTGCGGCGGCATATGTGGTGATTATGTACCTAATGGGTATGCTCCGTACCGATGTTGTGATACCGTTTGTTAAATATCCCGTAACGCTTCCGATATGGCTTTACATACCGTTTGTTATGTTTGTTGTAGTCGGAACGGTGAACGCTGTAAACCTTACGGACGGGCTTGACGGTCTTGCATCAAGTGTAACGGTCGTTGCATCGCTGTTCTTTGCCCTGTATGCGTTTTTACGGATATCCGCACCGGAGGTAGGAGTAAGCATTTATTCAATGGCTATAGTTGGAGGATTGTTTGGATTTCTGTTATTCAACAAGTATCCTGCAAAGGTGTTTATGGGCGATACAGGTTCGCTGTTTTTGGGCGGAGCGTTGGCACTTATTGCCGCAGACCTTAATATGCACCTATATCTCATAATTGTCGGATTTGTATATTTTGCGGAAACGCTATCTGTAATAATGCAGACCTCGTACTTCAAATACACTAAAAAGAAATACGGCGAGGGCAGGCGTATATTTAAAATGACACCTATTCATCATCATTTTGAGATGTCGGGTTGGAAAGAAACAAAGATTGTAGCGGTATTCTCCGCAGTAACGCTTGCTTTATGCGTAATATCATATTTTGCGTAAGCATTAAAGGAGTTTGTTTATGACACAGTCAAGAAGGAGCGGAGGAACTCGTCAAGTGAGAACGAACGAACCGATTAAAAATCGTCCATCGCAAAAGAGTGTTTCGCAAAGGGGCAGAACAACCGCTGCCCGCAAGAAACCTGCGAAAAAGCAAGGGCTTAAGGAACGGTTTGTTAAATCGGGTGAGCTTGATTACACTTTGCTTTTCCTTATAATACTCATCGTTGTAATAGGGCTTATAGTCTTGCTTTCGGCATCTGCCCCATCGGGAAAGAGAATATACGATGATTCGTATTACTATTTCAAAAAACAGCTGTTTTTCGCTGTGATTGGCTTTGTCGGTATGATTGTTGTATCAAGAGTAGATTTAGAAAAATATATTCCATTCGTGCCGAAGGCGTTCTGGGTGTGCGTTGTTTTGCTTGTTCTTGTGCTTATACCCGGCGTTGGAGTTGAGTCAAACGGTGCAAGACGCTGGCTTAATATCCCGGGTACGCAGCTGCAGCCGTCAGAGCTTATGAAGCCTGTTATTGCGATGTATATAGCGTATCTTGTGAAAGAGCGTAAGGTGGATTTATTATCAGCTAAAGGTAACTTGCGTTGTGCGGCGGCAATAGGTCTTGTTGCGTTGCTGTTGATGCTTGAAACGCATCTTAGCGGAACGATAGTTATAGTAGGTATTGCAGTATGTGTAATGATTGCAGGCGGAACACCTGTAAAACCGCTTGTTATTGGCGGATTGGCAGTAATTGCAGCTGTCGTTATATATCTGCAGTTTGATGATATACGAATGGCGAGAGTTATGTCACTTTTTGACCCGTTTGCAGACGCACAGGGGTCGGGTTATCAGATTTCGCAAAGTATATATGCCATAGGCTCGGGGCGTATTTTCGGATTGGGACTTGGCGAGAGTGTTCAGAAATATTCCAATTTGCCGGAACCGTATAATGACTTTATATTTGCAATTGTATGTGAGGAGCTTGGTTTTGTAGGTGCAACAATAATAGTATTGTTGTTTGTCGCTTTGTTCTTGCAGGCGATGCGGATTGCCGTAAAGGCTCCCGATATCTGGTCATCCTTGACTTGCGTCGGAATAGCGTCACAGCTCGGCATACAGACGGTTTTAAATATGGGCGTTGCGGTATCTGTAATCCCCAATACAGGCGTGTCACTGCCGTTCTTTAGCTACGGAGGAACATCAATTTTGACCTTGCTCCTTGAAATGGGAATTTTGCTGAATATTTCAAGAAAAGCGGTAAAATAAATAGAAAGCTAAGGGGATGGAATAGTTCCTGATGGGGGTGTTGCCTTTGAACGGTCTGTGTTAAAGGCAACAGCCCCACAAAACTTATATTTGAAAGGAAGAACAAGTAATGAGGGTAATACTTGCGGGCGGCGGAACAG
>JAXJPK010000012.1:0-24408 GCA_036311705.1 Clostridia bacterium | reverse complement strand
GCTAAAAAAAGCAAAATGAGCATATCTACATTTTATCGGAGATTACGAGAATTACGAACAAACACATATTAAAAATCACTATCAAAAGGTACACATTTTGGCAAAGGGGATTTTCGGAGAATATTTTACTAATTACTATCGAAAGATTGACTTTATGACAGTAATATGATACAATATATGCAGTAATTTATACTATAAAGAGCATTTTTATTGCATATGTAAACAAAAAATAATCGCTATCAAAATGTGTACCTTTTGATAGTGATTTTTAATATGTGTTTGTTCGTAATTCTCGTAATCTCCGATAAAATGTAGATATGCTCATTTTGCTTTTTTTAGCCACATCATCAGCTGAGATTTTTCCTTGTTCCCATTGTTTTACAAGGGACTGAAAGTTGTCGGGCGGCTTTATAACAGGTCGACCAAACTCAACTCCACGAAGTTTAGCGGCTCTTATGCCTTCCTCTTGTCGTTTCTTTATGTTTTCTCGCTCATTTTGAGCTACAAAAGAAAGCACCTGTAAAACAAGGTCTGCTATAAATGTTCCGAGCAAGTCCTTTGCTGTTCGTGTATCTAAAAGTGGCATATCAATAACCACAACATCAACCTCCATTTCTTTTGTCAGTATTTGCCATTGTTCAAGTATTTCTTTATAATTTCTTCCTAAGCGGTCTATTGATTTAACATATAACAAGTCGCCTTTATCCAAAATTTTCAGCAGTTCGATATAGCGTGGTCGGTTAAAGTCCTTACCCGATTGTTTATCTATATAAATATTCCGTTTGGGGATTTTAAGTCGTTGCATTTCAAGCAACTGTCTGTCTTCGTTTTGGTCTGTCGATGACACTCTGACATATCCAAATTCGCCCATTGTAACACCTCCAATACATACAGTTTCGAGATTTTCGGATAAATTATCCCACAATATTATATCATCTCGAAAATGTAATTTTTCAATACGTAAATAGCATAAAATTAAGAAATGACGGTGCGAAAACACCGTCATTTCAATTTATTATTTAATAGCAGTTTGGTCTTACTGCAAAACCGAAACCGCCTGTCGTGATAACAACATTATTTGCACTTGAAGAACAATGTATCACAAGCACATTGCCGCTTGTATCTTTACCAGCAACTATGCCAACGTGTGAAACATCATTGTAAAAAGCCAAATCGCCAGGTTTAGCAGAAGAAAGAGTTATACGAGTTCCTTTTGCAACTTGTGATTGAGTTCCGTGTCCTATAGCTGAAGCATTAAAGCCGGAGTTTATAAAGCTCCAAGTTACAAATCCCGAACAATCAAGTCCGAAAGGTCGCATACTTCCTGATGAGCGACTACCTTCTGCTGTAACGAGCTTTAATTTACCCCATTCAGAGTCCCAACCTATAGTAGCAGATTTCCCTCCCCAAAAGTAGTTGACTTTACCAACGAGAGAACAAGCAGCCTTTATGACGGCTTTTCGTTCTGCTGATATACTATCGGGCAGAGCTTCCAAAACTTCTTTTGCTGTAGCATCAGAAATGGCAAGGCTCTGTGTAGCTCCTATATAAGCATCCGTATTTTCAAGCAGAGTTTCAAGAGCTTCAACCTGTTTTGCGGAAAAGTTATATTCTGAAATCATTTCATCTTTTGTTTTTGCAGTAATAGTTATATACAAAACAGTTTCAGAAGTTTCTCCGCTTGTTACGGTTTCAGTTCGTGATGAAATGGTATTCATATCCCAAAAGACATCTTTTAATTTTTGCTTTTTCGCACTGTCTATGACAACAACATCTTGAACTGTATCATCTTCTGCACCTGCAACCTTTACTGAAAATACAGATAAAACAAGTCCCCAATCAGCCTGTTCGCCCTCCATAACAACTCTATCATGGGTAGTATTATCTTCAATTTCTGTCAATTTATTTGATAATTCAACATTACATTCAGCCACGATAGAGGAAATAGGAATACTGTCTTGGTCAGCAGCTTCATCAGAAATGAATATGCCAAAGGGACTTGCGGCAATAGCTGCTATTACAATAACAATTATGAGCAAAATCAAAAGTACCGCCCAACCACCGAGAGCTGCTATTGCCGAGCCTACAGCTTTAGCGGCTGCTGCAATTAGTTGAGCTGCCTTAACAGCAATAACTTTTATTGTGTGAGCCGTTGCTTTTGCTGCCTGTGCAGTTCGCCGAGCTGCTTCTTGTGCCGCTTTTTTAGCGGCTTTTTTTCTTGCTTGTGCTACAGCTTGCTTTTGAGCTATTTTAGCAGGGTTAGCTTTCTTTAAGGCTCTTTTAGATGTCTTAATCGTTTTTACATTTTTAGCCGTTTTTGAAGCCTTTGAGCTTATGTTTCCGGCTCTTGTCTTGATAGTTGCTTTCTCTGTAGTCCGTTGCTTAATTTTTACATTACCAACTTTATCAGCAGTATTTTTGCTCTTTGCTGTAGCTTTAGTATTAGATGCAGTTTTAAGCCGAGCTGTTTCTACAGCTTTACTGTCATAGGTCTTAATGTCTGCTTTCTTTGTTTTAATTCCATTCTGTGCAGTAGTGCCATTTTCAGATAGCCTGTACTGCTCTTTGGTTTTAATTTTACTTTCATTACCTTTTGGAGCAGTAGGAGCTTCTGTCCCTGTATGAGCATTAGCCTGTTCAGCTTTTTCAAGTTCTTTTTTATTTTTCTGCTTATTCATAACATATTCTTTAGCTTTAATTTTTGAAGCAGAAGCGGTATCTGTAGCATCAGCAGAAATATCAGCTTTTGTTTTAATATCGCCTTGCTTTGACTTTGGTGCAGAGTTCAAGGTTTTGGGAGTATTATCAAGCTCGGTAACTTGTTTTTTGCCCTGTGCCTTTATATATTCCTCTTTAGTCTTTACAGGTATTTTGTTTTCAGCAGTAGTAGGAGATTTATCAACATTTGCAATGTTTTTTCTTGTTTTAATTTTATCAGCCTGTTTTTGCTGACCGTATTGCTTTGTCCTGTCCGTAGGAACTGCCGAACTGTGTTCTGTAGGTTGCTGATAATATTCCTTTGTTTTAGGTGTATTACCTGCCGTTTGTGATTGTTGTCCTGTTTGCTGCGGTATGTCATTTTGTTGAGCCTTTTCAGCACGATGCTCTTTTATTTTATTTACAGCAAAATCTTTTGCTTTATCGGCAGCGTGAATTGTTTCATTTGTTGCTCTCTGCATACCGCTCTCAATCTTATCTGTAGCATAGTTTGTTTCATTCTGCTGTGATTTATCTTTAAATTCGGGTTTGAGATTTTCCGTCTGTGATACAAGATGCTCACGCATAATTGTTTTTGCATCTTTAGGCAGATTACTTGCTTTTTCAAGTATTTTAGGTTTGGTGTTAGTTGGTTTTACCTTTATATCTTTTTTCATTGAAAATTTTACCTCCGTTTCCAAAAAGTTTTAAATTATTTTCGTGCAGGGTATTGACTTTTTCGTGCAAATCGCATATAATATAATTGCAAGTATCAAAGGAGATGTTTCTATGGCTAACACAACAAATATAAGTATTCGTATGGATAATGATGTAAAAGCAAAGGCAGATGCTCTTTTTGGAGAATTAGGAATGAATATAACAACAGCCTTTAATATTTTTGTTCGTCAATCGCTGCGTGAAGGCAAAATACCTTTTGAGATTTCCTTAAATCAGCCTAATGCAGAAACAATCGCTGCGATGATGGAGGCAGAAAGGATTGCAACAGACTCGTCTGTAAAAGGCTATACCAATATGGGCGAAATGTTTGCTGACCTCGCTAAATGAGTGAAACAAAATATACTGTAAAGCCAACCTCTCAATTCAAAAAAGATTACAAAGCAGCAATAAAGCGTAATCTGAATATGCAGGAGTTAGAAACTGTTGTTACAAAACTTGCTAACGGCGAACAGCTTGAAGAAAAATACCAAGACCACGCATTAGCAGGACAATGGAAAGGGCATAGAGAATGCCACATTGCTCCCGATTGGCTTTTAATTTATTATTACAATAAAGATGTTCTTGTTCTTACACTTGCACGAACAGGCACACATTCAGATTTATTTAAATAAAACTTGCAAAAAAATCAAGGGCGATTACTGCCGTTATGACAGTAACCGCCCGATTTTTATTCAATTACATTGATTTCAACAAGACGGAAAATACCGCTTTGCGATTGCTCATAGGTAACTTCAACCTTGCTGTCAACCTCGATATCTTTAATGCCGAGATAATCGCTTTCCTTGTATGCTACAGATACGATTTTTCTTCCGTCATCAAGGTCAAGATAAATTACCATATTGTTTTTCTTACCAAACATTTTATGAGCAAGCGTAGCGGTGAATGTGCCTTCCTCGTTCATAAAGTTATAGTCATTAAAGACTACCTTGTAATTTGTATTGGTCATTTTGTTTTACCTCCATATATTTGATATAAGCATCACAGCTTTCGCCGTGATGCTTACTCTTAAATCGGCAGAATGGGTTTTTGTTATCCATTAGAAAACTATCATACCCATATCTGCAATTTTCACATAATTTAGCATTAGGGGTACAAACTTTCACATTAACATACCTCCAAACTATATTGTTGACTCACTCGGTTTTGTTGTCATCAGCTTATATAGTTCTGTGTTATGAGGAAATCTGTTCACGAATGGAATTATATTCGGGCCGACTCTCATAACACCTTGTCCCGATGGAGCATTGTCTATATACCCGATTTGTGTCGGGGATATATTCATAAGCGGAGCAAGTTCCTCTCTGTCTGGAGCTGATTGATTAAGCATAATAACAAACTCCGAGTTTGACAACATCAGCTTTGCTGTAGGCGATGCCAAACATTCGCTGACATTCTGCGTAATACCTGTAATTAAACCACCATATTTACGAAAACGCTTCCAAGCTCTTGCCAAAAACTCACTACTGAATTGATTAGCAAAGAACAGATGAGCTTCGTCAATATAGATGTGGGTATATTTGCCCTTATGTCTGTTGGCTATAACTCTATTCATAATGTTATCAAGCATAACCAAAAGTCCAACAGGCTTTAACTGTTCGCCCAAGTCAAGTATATCGTAGCAGATGATACGATTATTGACATTTACATTGGATTGATGTGCAAATACATTCAAGCTACCCTCTGTAAAGAGTTCCATTGCAAGTGCAATATCTCTTGCTTCCGGCTCTGTAAATGATTTGACAACATTATAGAAGTCAACCAATGTAGGAGGGTTGCCCTCGTAATCAATTAAATATTTTTCATATATTTTTGCAACGGCTCTGTCTATGATTGAGCGTTCCTGTGCTTTAACTCTGCCTGCACCTACAATCTGCTCATACAATGACATAATAAACTGTGCCTTGACATTTATCGGGTTATCCCCATCGCCGTAGTCCTTAACCATTTCAAGTGCGTTGATATGGTTATTACTTGCAGCAGAAATGACAATATGCTCGCCACCGAGAGCTTTCATAATGTTTTTGTATTCGCCTTCGGGGTCAACAATAATAATATCGTCCTCTGTGTTGTATAAGATATTTAATATCATTTCAAACTTTGCAAAGAATGATTTACCACTTCCGGGCACACCGAGTATCCAACCATTGCCGTTCTGCAACAGTTTTCGATTACACAAAATAAGGTTGTGAGATATAGCGTTCACTCCGTAGAATAAGCCGTTTGTATCCATAACCTCTTGTGTTTTAAACGGCATAAACACAGCCGTGCTTTCAGTTGTAAGAGTTCGTAAGGCTTCAATTCTGCGTAAGCCGTAAGGTAACACAGTATTGAGTCCGTCCTCTTGCTGAAATTTTAGTGTAGAAAAAAGACACAGATGCTTTCTGCCTATTGACAGTATAGTTTCTGTGTCCTCATTCAGTTTTTCAAGTGTATCAGCCGTATGAACGATTGTAATTAACGCTGACATCATTCGTTGGTCGCGCGTTGTTAAATCGTCAAGGAACTCTTTGAGTTCTTTTCGCATTTGCTCCATATCATAAGGAATATTAGCAGAAAAGTTATTATTCATATTTTGCTTCTGCTGCCAACGGGTAATATCCGTTTCAAGTGCAAGAATTTTCTTTTGCACTTCTTTTACTGCATCATCTGTAGGAATAGGCAGTACATCTATAGAAAACATAAGATTTCGTGAAAAATCCGTTATCTCTGAAACCATACTGTCTTTAATAAATGATGCAAAGTCCTTTAAGAACATAACTCTGCCGAACTTATCGCCGATTTTGAAATAGTCGCTTTTATATTCTAAGCTATCGGGACAAACATAATCTATAATATCGTGTCCAAAACGCATAGCCTTTTTAATATTAAGAGAGAGCGTTTGTTCTTCGCTCCCTCTGTAGAAGTCGTGGAATATCTGCAAGCGTTCCTCTATAGTAAGAGGTGTTATGCGTGAAGCAAGGCGATTAAAACCTGCCGTAAGGTCATTACCGATACGAGTAAAGAAATTTCGAGCTTCTTCGATATTTTTCTTTGCTACTGAAACTGTAACATACTTTTCCTGCACAAGATTATTACTGTCCTGCATTTTATCGAGCAGTATTTCATTTATTTCATCACGATAAATATCGAGCTTATCTTTTAGATGTTTAAGCCATACTCTGAGCTTAAATTCCTTTTTATTTAGCTGACGATTGTTTATTGTGATTTTTGTTGTTGCATCTATAGCAAGAGAGTTGAGTATTTCAGAGTAAGCAAGGAACATAGCGATTTGGTCATCATTACTCGCAACGGAATAGTTGACATCGGTAAACTTCCAAGACTTTGTATATAAACCTCCGCATAGGATAATTCCGTCCTTATAAATTTTCTTTATAGGGATAGACTGCTGAACAGTTTTAGGAATTTTGAACTTTTCCTTTTCTGCGGAGTTTGTCGTTTTTCTTTTTAGAAATCCTATCATTCAGTTTTACCTCCTCAAATAATTCGTTATAAAAATTGCGTGATTTATACAGGCGAACACCCGAACATAAAAATTCAGATTTAATTACCGCCCATAAAAATTTTTCAAAGTTTAAGCCGTTATAAGTAAAAAAGCCTGTAACTGCTATTGGAGCAGCACAGACGATACAAAGCCAGCTTACAGTTTCTTTATCGAGAAATTTACTAAGTCCAAAGTAAACACCGACAGCAGCACCTACCGCAAGAACGGAGCATAGAAACTGACGAAAGGATAAGCCGAAAAAGATGCTTTCCTTATAATTTTTTATTTCTTTGTTTACTTTTATTTCCATAGCAATCCTCCCTTAACGAGTAGGCTCGTCTTTTTTCGGTGTTGGCGGTGCTTTAGGCTGAAGCTCTGTAGGGGACTTACCATCTTCCGGCTTGATAAAATCAATACGGCTTGCAGAATAAATCGCATTACTGTTGAGCTGTCTTTGCCAAGCTCCTTCAGATGGTGCCCACTTAAAGCCGTGTGCTTTTAGAATACCACGCTGTTCTTCACTCGGTTTTTCATCAAAGATTAGCTGTAAGCGATTGTTGCCCTCGTTTGCGATAGCTTCGCCACCGACAAATTTCCAACCGACAAAGCCTAAGTCCTTATTTTTGGAAAGTTCCTCAATCCTTGCTTTAAGTCTGCGAATTTCCTGATTATTGTTTTGTAACTTATATGACGGAAAGGGAGCTGTTTCCCAAGAATAAGCATTTTTCATACTTTCATCAAGTTTTTGTGCTGTACTGTCTGCAACACCCTCACAGCCTTTAACTGTGCCGTTTTTACGATAATAGTTATTAACTTTTTTCATAAATTCCTGCGACTTTTCACATTCGGCAAGTTTATTTTGCAGTTTCTCCAAAGCCTGTGGGTCATCACTATGGATAACATTATTGTTGTATCTCATAAAAATCTGTACCTCCTTAAATTCCTAACATAGTTTTTATAATTTGGTCAGAGCCTTTAATTAGTCCAACAAGCACAAGCATATTGAAAATTACCTCGCCGATATATTTCCAAACCATTGTTACTGTTGTAATACTTGTATCTACAGTTGGTGTTCCTCCGGCAGATACAAAAGCCGAGAATATGACACAGGCAAGTACAATTACTGCACCCTCCAAGCATACACCTACATACGATTTAATAAAGGCTTTTCCCATTTGTGATGTTCCTTCTCCTGCAAAAGAGGAAATAGGAACAGGAGCAAGTGCCGTGTACATATAGAGTTTAAAAAATCTTCCGTACACAGTCATTATCATAATAAAAGCTAAAACCGTTATAAACAAGCTACCAAGTATGGTTACAAGCCACAATGGAATACTTGCCCAAAATCCTACATCTTCTATAGCGGTTTCAATGGCAGATGGTAATGTAACGGCTGCACCTGCGATACCACCCATACCGGCTGTTATCTGTTGGACTATGCCACCACATATTTCATATAAGGACACCATTAAATCCATTGCATAGGTTACGGCTACTTTTGCGGCTACAAAGCGAATAAAATGTTTTAAAGCATATTCGGGTCTTTGGAAGTCCCGAAAAGAGGCTGTGCTTTTAAATATGCTCATAGCAAAGAACAGAACAAGCAAGCCGTAGCCGATAGCTTGCAAGCTGCCGTTTATGCCTGTGATAATACTCCAAATGCCACCGCCTTTGAAATTTTGCGGACTTGTAGTAACTAAAGTCCATATTTCAGTTAGCTTATCATTCCAAGTGGCAAAAGCATTTTCCAAGTTGGCAACTATCCAATTATCGCTCAAATGTAGTTCACCTCCAATACTTGATTATGACCGCTACTTTTTACAGTAGCGGTCATATCATAACTTACATAATCATATCGAGAATATCTTTAGCAAATGCAATAATTACACCGCCGAAGAATGTCAAGAAGCCGTTTGCTCTCTGTGAAGCATCGTGCGATTTAAGCGACAAACCAATCTGCACAACACCAAAGCCGAGAAGTATAAAGCCGATAGCTTTGATAGCCGAAAAGATAAAATCTGAAAGGCTATTGATTGTTGCAAGAGGGTCTGCTGCAAAAACTGTTGTTGACATAGCTGATAAAATTGCTACTACAGCAATAAGTCCGTATTTTGTTTTACGAAGTATGTTTGATGCCTTTTCAATCTTTTTCATAATAAAAATTACCTCCAAATTTTCGATTTTATTTGTTTAAGTTTATCCACTAAAACAGTAGTGGGTTTCTTTGCCTGTTTTGCAGGCTCGTTGTCATTGTTGTCTGCTTTAACCACCTCCATATCAACAATTTCTATATCATCAATCTTGCCTTTGAATACAGACAAGTCTTTTCTAAAATATAAGCCTTCTTTGCGATGCACATAAGGAACAGCACTTCCGTCTGCGGTCAGCTTTATATTCGGGTGCGAAAGAATATCGAATTTGTTATCCATTATTGCTTTTTCCCCTCGTAAAAAAATAAGTGCCTTACTGTTATCAAGTAAACGCACTTCATCAAGTGTTAAAAGCTCTCGTCCTGCATTTTGGAAATTGGTATTGCTGCTTCCGTGTGAGCCTTTGGTTATACCTCTTGTCCGTGTATCAATGGTTTCTTTACCAAGCATTTTGCTGATATATTCGTGTGTAGATTGCTCATTGCCACCTAAATACAGTAATGTATCACAGTTGCCGACCAAGCTCTCCCAGCTATCCTTAAATAAGGCTTTAAGCTGTGCCATATTTTGTATGATAATACTTACAGAAATTCGTCTTGAACGCATAGTCGCAAGTAGTCTTTCAAACTCATTGGGGAGTGCCACATTAGCGAACTCGTCCATCACAAAGTGTACAGGTATAGGAAGTTCGCCACCGTGTTCACGGTCTGCGTTGTAATACAATTCTTGAAATGCTTGCGTGTAGAGCATACCGACAAGATAGTTAAATGAGCTGTCATTATCGGGGATAACACAGAAAATAGCTTTTTTCTGTTCGCCGAGCTTGCCTAAATCAAGGTTGTCATAGGAAGTCATTTTAGCTATTTCGGGTAGATTAAATGCAGCTAATCTTACAGCAGCAGAAATAAGTATGCTTTTAGCTGTTTTTCCGGCTGCCTGTTTGAAAATCCTATATTGTTTCAAGGCAATATGATTGGGGTCTTTTTCTTCAAGAACATAGAACAGTTTATCTACAGGAGAAGGTGTATAATTTTCTTCGTCCTCAGACTCTATTGCAGAATTTTCAATCATATACATCAGCATTTCAAAGTTTTGTTCTTCGGGTGGTGCTTCGTGTAGCAGATATAACATTAAAGCACTATCAAGTGCTATTTCTGATTTCTCCCAAAACGGGTCATTCTGTGATGCGTTTTTAGGAGTGGTATTTTGAATTAAATTAGTTATAAGTTTTATAACTTCTTCATCTTTATGAACATAATTAAACGGATTGTAGCCGTCAGAGTTTTCGGGATTTATGAGGTCAAAAACTTTAACATCATAGCCTTGTTCCATTAAAAGCGGAGCAAGGGAGCGTAACATTTCGCCTTTAGGGTCAGCAATTACAAAAGATGAATTGCATTGCATAATGTTAGGCTTTGCGTAAAACCTTGTTTTACCTGCACCCGAACCACCGATAACAAGAACATTTAAGTTTCTTCGGTGTTTCTTTGCATTTAAACCAAGACGCATTTTTTGTGATAAAATCAAATTTTGATTTGTTTCGTGGTTAATATACTTTTTCACAATGGAGCTTACATTTCCCCATTTAGCCGAGCCGTGTTCTTCGCCGGGTCTGCGGTTTTCCTGTGAAGAAAAATATACACCGATACCCATTGCATAGAGGAATAAAAAAACGAGTACGAACTTTACGCTGTACTCGTTGAAAGATATAGCAAGAGGGGTATTTAAGGCAAGGGTTAATTTTTCAAGTAAATCAAAGAGCTTTATGCCCTCTGTATAACACGATGCCAAGATGAGTGAAAACCAAATTACGATTGGAATTAAAATAATAAATAGAATTAAAAGGGTTTTATTGTTCTCTTGTCTGTTGTTCAAGAACTATCACCCCATAATCTGCGTATGAGCATAACGCACCTCCGTTCTGAATACAAAAAGAGGACAGCTTTTTTTACTGTCCTCAATTCGTATCATTTATTAAAATGTTCGTTTTTCAGCTTCATAAGATATTCAAGTCTTGCATTTTGCTGTATCCAAAGCTGTGTTACAGGAGCTTCTAAAACCTTGTTATCGTTTGTTACAAGGATAACGGAGTTCTCGGTAACTGTTCTGCTTTTAATATTATTATCGTTTTGTTTTACCGTCCCGTCATCAATCCATTTAGCGTAAACAACGATATTTTCGGTTAATACTACATCAGAAACTTTTTCAACCTTTGTGCGTGGGTCTGCATACCAACCATCAAATACATAGCCTTCTTTAACGGGAACATAATTATCAATGTTTAGTGAGGTTCCGTAAGGCTGTTCAACAGGTTTTATGTATGAGCCACCATCACTTGCGAAGATTACGCTTCTGTTTGGATATGCAATGTTGAAGTAGCCGATAGGCAAATCTTCATTTGCACTTGCCGTTACTGCCGTAACACTTGCCAACATAAATACTGCTAACACACAACTAAAAATTCTTTTTGCTTTCATAAAATTACCGCCTTTCAACTTTAAAAATTTTTCCTTTCGGTAATTTTATTTTAAAGCTGAATGAAATATTTTGCAAAAAAATTCAAAACGGCAATTTGTATTGACAACATTTTTAGGGGAAAAGAGGTTACGCATAAAATGTGTGCGTAACCTCAAGCCTCGATTTTACAGCGTTATTCAGATTTTATTTTACCCAATTTTCGCTGTCGGCATTTTTAATTGCCTTATGGTCATTTGCGGCTTCCATTGCATCTTCATAAGCCCAATGATTATTACTTAAATCTGTGAACTTATTGAGGATAGATGAATTTTTGCTGATATACTCATCATCAGCAACTCTGCCTGTAGCTCTGTTTACAACAGTTACAACTTCTGCACGAGTGATATTGTTATCGCCCTTGAATGTTCCGTCTGCATAGCCGTTGAGCCAACCGATGTGCTTTGCATAAGCAATATCAGCGTATGCCCAATAGTTAGTTGCTATATCTGTATATTTAACAGTATAGTTGCCCTTTGAAACATCGTTGAAAATGTCATAATAGCGAACTGCCATAGCAACAAATTCAGCTCTTGTTACAGAAGCGTTAGGCTTAAATGTTCCGTCAGTATATCCCTTGATTACATCGTACTTTTCGAGATAGCCGATATATGTTGAATACCATTCGTTTGTAGAAACATCTGTAAAGGAGGACTTGCCACTAATCTTTTCGCCCTTTTCATCAGCGATAAGTCTTGCAAAGATAGCAGCAGCTTCAGCACGGCTCATATCTCCGTCAGCTCTGAATGTGCCATCGGGATAACCAAAGATGTATGCCGTATGGTCAACAGCAGGAAGTGATACAATTCCGTTTGCATCTGTTGTGCCTGTAGCTTCGTTGCCGTTCTTATCTTTCAATACTACTGTGTAATCAGCCTTTGCTTTACCGCTTCTGTCAGTAACAGTAATGGTGTAGTAGTTATCGTCTTTTACCAAATTCTTGCCTGTAGGAAGTGTAAGAGTAGCTTTTGTAGATGTAGTTGACTTTGTAACAGATACAGTTTTTCCGTCCTTGTCAGTAACCTTTACATTTACACTTGTGTAGTAGCTACCGCCACCACCGCCACCGCCGGAGGAACTGCCACCGCCTGAAGATGAGCCACCGCCACCCGAACTCTTAACAGGAAGTGTAACCTGTCCGTTTGAGTTTGTAGTGCCTGTCTTTGATGTGGTTGCATCTTTTACAGTTACAGAAATACCCTGTACAGCCTTGTTGTCTGTATCAAGTACAGTTACAGTTGTCTGATTGCTTGTGGTAAGAGTATGAGTTTCGGGAAGTGTTACATAAATCTTTCCGTCTTTCACTTCAACAAAAGCATCTGTGATGATTGACTTTGTGTCCTTAACAGAAACAATATATTTTGTTTCAACAACTTCTCCGTCAGTATCAACAACACCATCGCCGTCTGTGTCAGTTCCGTCTTTTTCGTCCTTATCGATTACATTAGAATTTCCGTCATTGTCTGTAATATCCTCTGAAAGCGGAGGGAATACAACAATTCCGTTTCTGTCTGTTTTGCCGTTTAAAGACTTCGGCTCAACAACTTCTGTTTTATCTGCGTTTTCTGTATTTTCGGTTTCTTCTGCATTTTCGTCAGTTTCAACCTTTTTAACAGTTTCATTTACAGTTACAGACATATCCTTTGCAGGAGTTCCGTCAGCCTTGTTTTTAACCTCAACAGTAATTCTGTTGCTGTAGTCAAACTTTATTGTTTCGGGAAGCTCTACTGTGATTGCATTGTTTTCATCAATAGAAAGGTTTGCATTTTCGATAGGTGCAGTTTCGTTCTTAACAGTAATGGTATATCCGTTAAGTTCGCCGTAGCCGTTAATATCCGTTACATCAATGTTTGTAGGCGGTACAATAGCCTTGCCGTTTTCGTCAGTAAGGTTTGTTTCGCTCTTGTTACTATCCGTAACAGTAACGCTCATATCCTTAACAGGTGCGTTTTCCGCATCTGTTACAGTAACAGTAATTCTGTTTGCAATATCAATCAAAGATGTTTCGGGAAGTTTTACAGTAATCTTTCCGTCAAGCATTTCGATATATGCGTTCTCAACAGGTGCTTTTTCATCAGCAACTACAACATTATATCCGTTTACAACGGCTTTACCCTCGCTGTCGGTCATATCAGTATTGACAGGCGGAACAACGATTTTTCCGTTTTCATCGGTAATATCTGTGTAAGTAGTTTCTGCATTATCGTTTAGAGTTACAGTTTTACCTATAACTGCTACACCGATAGAGTCAAGAACTGTAACAGTTATTCTGTTTGCGTATGTGATAGTCTTTTCTTCGGGGAGAGTAACAGTAAGTGTTCCGTCCTCGTTATGCTTTACATAAGCATTGGCGATAACTCCAAGCTCGTCATTTACGATAACATTAAGCTCGTCAACATTTACCTTGCCGTTTTCATCAGTATATCCGTCAGCAGAGGTAGGAAGTGTAATTTTGCCGTTATAGTCGGTTTTGCCTTTTTCTATAAAATCAGCGTCCCCTAAAGCTATAACTGTTACATCTGTCTGCGGATTTCCGTTATGGTCTGTAATAGTTACAATTACAGGGTTTTCCCTTGTAGGCTTAACACCTTCGGGAAGGTCAACAACTACATTATTGCTTTCGCCGATATATACATCACAGTTAGGAATAACAACATTGTATTTGTCGGTAACAGTTACAACGAAAGTTTCTTTAACTTCGCCATCATCTTTACCGATAGTACCATTATCATCTCCTGTAGATGTTTTATCGTTAGGTACAATAAGCTGTCCATCAGCATTTGTTACGCCTGTAGCCTTATTTCCGTTTGCATCAACAATGTTAATTGCAAGGTCAGACTTCGGCTGCTGTGTTTCAGTATAGAAAGCTGTAATAGTGGTAGGCTTTTCATAATCTAAAAGTCTGCCATTCGTGAGCACGATTGAAACATTATCATTTACATCAATAGTCAGCTCGCTATTGAAAATAGGCTTGCCGTTTTCGTCTGTAAGAATAATGGAATAATCGCCGATTTCAGCTTTTCCGTCCTCGTCAGAGTTATCCTTGCCGATAAGCTGTGAAAGTTCTGCTGTAAGTAAAGTTTCGCCACAAACAGTACATTCAATATGTTTGCTTCCGGCACTTTCAATAGTTGCAGGAACATCTACAATCCATTCACTTGCATTGTGTCCCATAGGCTCAACATAGTCTGCCTTATAGGTATCTCCGCACTCGCAAGTATAAGTTGTATATCCAAGCTCTGTACAGGTTGGCTCGGTTACAACAGTTTCGTGTGTATGCGGAATTTTATCAACATAGTTTCCTTTGTATTCATCGCCACATTCACAAGTGAAAATGCTATATCCCATTTCAGTACAGGTAGGTGCAATTACAGTTTCGGTGTAATTATGCTCCTTGCTGTCAACAAAGTCTGCAATATATGACTTTTCACAATCGGGACAGGTATATACTGCATAGCCGTGTTCTTCACAGGTAGGCTCTACAGTTTCCTTGTTATAATTATGTTCCGTCATATCGGTATAATCGCCAACATAACTGTCATCGCAATCCTCGCAAGTATAGGTTGTATATCCCATAGAGGTACAAGTCGGTGCAGTTACAACAGATGTATAATTATGAGCAAGTTTTTCTGCATAATCGCTTACATATTCCGCATCACAATCTTCACAGGAATAAGTTGTATATCCGTGTGATGTGCAAGTCGGCTCTGTTACCACTTCGCTGTAATTGTGTTCAGCCTTGTCTGTATAGTTGGAGTTATATGTATCTCTGCAATGTTCACAGGTATAAATGGTATATCCCATAGAAGTACAGGTAGGCTCAACAACTTCGGTTTCATAACTGTGTCCGTGTGCATTTTCAAGCACAGTTCCGCAATCTTCGCAAAGCTGCGGAGTAGTACAGGTTGCTTCTGCTTCGGCATTATGTCCTGTAGCATCGGCAGCAACAATCATTTTTTCATCACAGTTGTTGCATTTATGCTCTATAACACCTTCTGCTTCACAAGTAGAGGAAGTTACTTCCGTACCCTCGTCCCAATCGTGTCCTGTAGGCTCTGTATAATCTGATACATAGTTAAATCCGCACATAGAGCAGATAGAGGTAGTATATCCCTTATCTACACAAGTCGGCTCTTTTGTTATTCTCTCATAAGAGTGAGCGATAATCGGAGTAAGGTCTGTAATGTAGCTGTATCCGCAAGTTTCACAAGTATATTCAGTATGTCCCTGTGTCTTACAGGTTGCGTTATGCTTTACAGATGTGTAATCGTGTTCGCCCTTTGAAGTTGTTGTCTGATGGAAGTCCCCACAATCTTCACAGATAGTAAGAACTAAACCGCCCTGCTTACAAGTAGCTTCACGAATTACAATATCCTCATAGCTATGTCCCAAAGCGGAAGTGTAATTACGCTTGTCAAGCTCTCCGCAAGTTAAGCATTGGAAACGCTCATAGCCAAGCTCTGTACAAGTCGGCTTTACTGTTTCAAGATAGTGGAACTCGTGCTCGTGAACACTATTTGTAGGCAGCATCACAATGACATCATCATTATCTTCAGCAAGCAGATGCACATAAGAAACGCCGTTTTCTGTCATTGTTTCGCCGTCATAGCTGTAATTTATTTTGTAATAAACTGTGTAATATCCTGCTTCTGTATAGTTAGGTGCAGAAGTAAGAGTACAGCTTTCGGCAGAGTTTCCGTAACGGATAGATGTTTTAACACCATTGTCAGATAAATCATTTACAGTAAGTGTATGTGCATCGCCGTCCTCAACACCATAATATGATGTGATAACAGCTTTAGCCGTTACATATTCACTTGTTTCATAACTACAATCAGTACAGGTTTCGTGGATATAAAATCTGTTGTTTCCAACCTGTGCATCAACACTTTCTGCAAAGCTGTGTTCTTCAAGTCCGATTGAAGCTCTTGCAAAAGTTCCTTTACAGAATTTGCAATATTCGCCACGCTTTAAGGTAGTGATATGGTAATCCTCGTCATAGTAATCGTATGTTGTATTATCAAAATCAAGGAAAAAGTTATGGTCGCACGAATAAAGAATATATACATTATTGTTAAATGAGTAGCTTGCATAACCATCGCCCGGATTTATAGTGCCACAAGTTTCACAAATCGATTTGCACCAGTGGTTTCCGGTATAATAGGCATCTACACCGGGAGTACCGCTATCAAGATTACCAATGCTTTCTCCGTCAAGACAAGTTCCGTCAGAATACTTAACACTTCTGTTAAGTGCTGTTTCGCCTGTCTTGGTGTATTCGGGTACACGATATGTCATTACTGCTGTTGTTTTATTACACACCGCACAATACTGTGTTTCATTAGTTATGGTTGCGTTGACATCAAGCTCGTTTGTTCTGTTGTTAGATGACAGCCAACTATCAGCAGGGTCAACATATTCATTACTCTGTGCAGCGAACACAGAGGGAACAAGAGTTGATAACATACAAATTGTAAGTATCAACGATACAATAGATTTAATTTTTGAGTTTCTCATAAGTTTAAAATCCTCCAATTTTTCAATAATTTTTATTAAATGTTTTAGATATGAAAAGAGCCACCTTGTTTAAGGCGGCTCTATCAACCAATGTAGATTATATCTCATTATTTCGATTTTCCTCTCTTATTTTT
The DNA here is from genome assembly GCA_036311705.1 of Clostridia bacterium. GTDB lineage: Bacteria > Bacillota > Clostridia > UBA1381 > UBA1381 > Ornithomonoglobus. The sequence goes on along the minus strand of JAXJPK010000012.1, from coordinate 7,177 downwards.
CTTTTTCTTTTTGCCGTTGTTTCTCTGCTGTTGAGTATGTTCGGGACTTTTAACAGGCTCTTTCTCTTTAGGCTTTTTAGCCTTTTCGTTTTGCTCCTTGATTTCCTCTATTTGTGCTCTCACAGAGGGTTTAGAACGGCTGCCCTCGTCCGTTGGTGTCCCGTGCGTTTTTGAGCCATTCTCTAACGGACTTCTTTTTGCACGGGATTTCCCGTTTTTTGAGCCACCGCCTTTTTCTTCTTTTTCATCAGCTTTTTCCTGTTCAAGCTCATGTTCGGGTGATGCTACTTCCTGTGCATCTTTTTCGACAGGCTCGGCAACTTCTTTTTCAGGCTCCGGCTCAACTTCGGGTACGGCGTAATTCATTCTATCTCTGAGAATGTAATTGAGTTTTGCGACATCTTCCTGTTTAGCAATAATATCGCAATAAACATTTTTCTTGCTTTTATCTGTTACGGCAGTAAATAACACACCGTACTTTTTAGCTTCGGCTGTAAATTTGGCTAAGTCCTTTTCTTTTATTTGAAGTATGCACAGGGGTTTTTCAGATTTAAGCAAGTTCGTTAAATTGGTTTTGCCCTGTAGCTTTTTTGTATCTTTTAAAAGAGCAAGGAGTAGAGCAGTAAGCTCTTTTGCACCGACAGCAGCCATTTTTACTGTGGCTTCTGTAATTTGTATTCCTTCCTTAACCATCAAATCAGCGACTTCTCCGCTTGTGTTCATTTGCATTTACCTCCTTTTCTGCTTGTTGTAACAATTCCTGTGCCTGCCTTTGTTTCTCGGCAATGTGTTGTGCTTCTTCATATATTGCTTTACACATACGGAGTTCGCTCCGTAAGGCTCCAAGTTCCGCTTTAATTTCAAGTACCTGTTCTTTGATTTTCTCACAATTTTCATCAGTCCTCTCCTTATATAGCTCGGTACGCTGTTGTACCAATTCGTTTATTCTGTCCTCGCATTTTTGCTTGTGAGCATCAAGGGCAGATGTTGTTTCTATGCTGTATTTTTCCAAAAACTTAAAATGTTTTTGATATTTCTCCAACTTCGTCAATTCTTCACGCATAAAAAATGACACCCTTTGAGGTGTCTGCTTCTTGCGTATTTTTCCAAAGAAATATAAGTAATGATAGTATAGAGCGATAAAGCCTTTTAGCTTTTTCGGCTTATGCGGTACAAAATCACTTTTTGTTTTAGGCAGCTCTGATGGAGCAGCGGCAGTTATGCCGTTTCTCTGCATTTCAATTCTTTGCTCAATATCTGCAAGGGAATAGCCTTTACCAAGCCTGTCAAAACGCATCGGGTATTTACCATAGGGAGCGATAACAGATGGATATTTATATTTTCCTTGCGGTCTTTTTATTACATAACCACGCTGCTTGAGTATTTTCCAAAACTCTGTCATTGAGAATGATGCTTTAATGATTTCATCAAGTTCCTCTTTGAACTGTCCTCTTATGGTAGGTCTGCCTTTTTGAATTGCTTTCCATTCGGCATAATGTAAACCTTTGCCTTTAGGGTCTTTAATTACAGATAGATTATTTTCTTCACATATCTTATCAGAAGTGTATCGAATTTTATTATAGTAACTCGACGGAGAACTGTGATATTTCTTTCCGTCAAGATACGATACGGAATTGATAACTATGTGATTGTGATAATGAGCTTTATCAAGATGAGTGCCAATTACCACTTGAAACCTATCCCCAAAACATTGCTTTGCAAATTCAATACCCAATGCGTGAGCTTGCTCTGCTGTAACTTCGCCGGGTTTAAATGATTGGATAAAATGATAACCTACAATACCATCGGTTTTGCACCATCTTTTTTTTGTATCCATCATTTCATTGTAGGCATTATCAATCGTGCAGTTAAGGCTTGCTTGAAAAAGCCGTTGCTCCGTTTTGCTTTTATTTACAGCATATTCAACTACATTGTTAAGGCTTGTCTTGATTTCATTGGAAGCATAAGAAACAGTATATTTCAAATTTTTTGTTATGCTAAATATTTTTGTTATAGCCATTATAATTTTCTCACTTCCTTTGAAATGTTTTTGAACATAGTCTGTATTTCTTTTATGTCCTCATTGTCAACTCTCTGTGAATGGTTTGCCACTCGTGCAATTTGATTTATATTATTGCCGATTGCTGACAATTCCCTATATACTTTGGGTAATATATCGGGTGGGCGTTGTTTGATTTCAGCTCCAATGATAAGGCTTCTTAATATCTGCGAAGCATTAAAGCCTGTATCATTCATAAGTTCGTGCAGCTTGGTTTCCTCTGCATCGCTTAATCTGACTTCAACTCTGTTCCTTCTCTTACGCATAAATTCACCTCCTTTCAAGCAGCACGAATACGCTGACAAGCGTGGGGTTTTAGGGGAGTTATCCCCAAACAAGCTGCATTTGGTCGGACAAATGCTATGCTTGTCACTAATGGGAACAGTATAGAACTGTCCCATTAGAAAACGCCCACCCATTATTCAGCTTCGGCTGAATTTGTAATGAGGTAATCAGCGTATGCCGTGATTACTTCCTTGTATTTATATGGACATATCACATTTGCTGATTTAATTGCTTCATAGCAAGCATCGAGTGTATCGTCCAATTTGAGCAGTTCCATAATCTGCTCTGCTGATAAGGAGTTGTTTGCTTCAAATATGCCTAACAAGCGGCTTTTAACAACTATTTCATCAGCTCTTTCAATAACGCTTTCTGCCGAACTGCCAATCAGTTCAAGCTCAAAATCGTCAAAATCTCTGTTTACCTTTGCGTATAAGACATACGCTAAATCTGTGATTTTAATCATATTAAAATACCTCCGGATATATAAATTTGTGTTTTGGATATATAAAAAAGATAGCAGAATCAAAACGGCTATCTTTTTATAGGTTATTGGATATACGGGATTTTTTTCGATTTTACGGATAGCAATAAAGGGTAAAAAAGCTATCTGTATTATTCATTTCCGAGAAAATCCCAATCTATATCGGTGTTTTCTGCTATCTCGTTATCTGTTACTTCGTTAGTGAGGGGCGCTGATTGATTATTTGTTTTTATTGCAAAACTCGCAATAAGTGAAATAAGGAAAGAAGGCAGTTCTTTTTCCAATTTCTTATCCAATTTCTCCAATATTCTTTTTATGAACTCATCTTCTTTAAGCCTTGTTTCAAAATAAGGGTCATCTTTTATGTTTTGTAAATGCTCATAATATTTAATAACAGATGTTGATATTGTGTCAGCATAAAACATACCATTGTTTGAATTTTCATTTTTAATGATTTCATAGGCTTTGCGATGAGAGGGATTGTCAAAATTGAATCTAATACATATTGACTTTCTTTCTGCCATAATTACCACCTACCTTAATTTGTTATATGCAAGGTATTCGTAACCTTTAGCAGATGCACATATATCATCACAAATTTCAACTCTGTCTTTATCGTAAACACCAAAGTTTTTTACAAGACAACCGCCACCTCCGAGAATATGAAGCCTTACTGTATCAGAGTTGTACTCGTATTTTTTAAGGGTATCAAAAATATCCTCAACATAAGCAGTAGCAACTTTCTGTAGTGCTTCAAGGTATTTTGGTGTAACATCGACAGTTCCGTATCGTAAAAAGTTTTCAACAATACTGTCATCTATCTTAATGCCGTATAAGTCCATAATGTGATTTTTTGCTGCAATCATACATTGATTAACACCGATTTTTTCAGTCCAACACTTGCTTTCAATAGGCTTTTTATTATTCACATACATAATATTCATAGTGCCGTTGCCAATGTCAGCTACAAGGTTAGTGCCTGTAAAATCTTTTATTCTTTCGATAATTGCCGGATAACCTTGCGGATAAACGCTACAGCCAACGAATGTTATGTTGTAAGTTTTATCATTGAATTTGTAACATACATTTTTATGCTTCATAAGGTATTGCCTAAAGCTCTCTTTTTGTATGCGTATCCAAGTAAGAGGGAGTCCAACAGCTAAATAAACATTAGCTGTCTGAATTTTGTATTTACTCAACTCTTTAGCTACTGCCATAAGGGTAAACAAGTAAAAGTCCTCGTCCTGTGATTTATCGGGAATAAACTCTTTTTGTCCCTCGCCAAACTTATAAAACTTACCTTCAAATTCAAGGACATTACCACTGAATATCGGCTCCGTATCATACTTGTAAATTCCTGTTTTTGTAACTGTGGAAGCAGATTTACAGTTGCCGTATCCGTGGTCAATTCCTATGATTTTTGTGCCGTTTCTTAATTCACGCATTTGATTTACCTCCTTTTATCTTGCATTCTTTGTACCATTCTTTCGTAAAGGCTTTGATATGCCTTATTAAGTTCGTCAGTTAGTGAACTTATGTCAATTTTCAAAATAGTTGTAATCTGTTCAATCGTAAAAAAGGTTTCAGTTGAAAAGCACATTGGGCAAAAGCCTAAGTAAGCTGAAATAAGAAACTTTTCTTCAATTTTTAATTTTGAAAGCGAAAAATACAATATTTCATACAATTCAAAGTCGTCATTAAATTGCTTAACAAAGCTTTCTAATGGCATATTTTGTGATTGAGATAGAGCTTTTATTACTTTATTGGCATTTTCTAATTTTTCAATAATAATCATTTTTTCACCGCCTTATCTTTATTAGCTTTTCTTTCTTTTTCCATAAAAAGTGCAATTTCATTGATATATTCATTGAATTTATCAAGTGCTTCTCCTGCACTATAAAATCGCATAGCCTGTGCAACAGTTCTGTAATTATAAGGCTGTTTTTCTGCCATACAATGAGGGCAAAAACCAAGCGTGTGTCCAACAACAGCTCTGCCGTCTGCATCAAGACTCAAATAGCCTTTATAAATTGCACTATAAAGCTGCCTTTTATTTTTATAATACTTCTTGTAGTTAAATACAGGAAGCATTGTATCGGTGCTGATGTGCTTCAGCATTTTCTTACACGCAATTTTGCTTCTAACAAACATTTTTATCTCTCCATTTCTCTATGTTTTGTTTTTTGTGGTAAATCTGTTTCGTCCGGCTCGCCCATAATAACCTTGTCATTGCCTTTCTTGTCCATATTGAGCAGGGCATCAAGAGCTGCCAGCCTTTCAATTTTTTCTTTGAGTTCAGCTTCTTGTGGGAACTCTTTTTGAACTTCAACCTTTGCAAGCTCATACTGTTTTTTGGTATCTTCAAGGTTAAGTTCGGTATCTTCAATTCTTGGCTCAACTCTTGCTAAAGCATTGTCGAGCTTCTGCAAGTTACCGAAAACATCTGCACCAAGTTCAACCTTGTATGAAAGTTCATTTTTAAGTTCAAGGTTTATGGTTTTGGATATTGAGTCAATATAGACGAATAATTGAAAACCTCTGTAATCGCCAATATTTACAGGCTCTACATCGGTTAGCTTTTTACACCGAGCTATAAGAGCTTCTCCGGCTTCCTTTTTGTCTGTATAAGTTGTTCCGTCTATAGTTAGTGGATTGAAGGTATCCTCAATTTTGGGGTGTTGCTTAATAACATCTGTATCTTTTTTCAAGCCTTCGATGGTCTGAGTCAAAGATGCTATCCTGTTCGGGTAATATTTGATTACCTTATCTTCAAGAGCATATTTTTCATTCTGAAAACTTGATTTTATAAGTTTCAGCTTTGCTACTTCGGTATCAAGCTCCATTTTTTCCTTAATATGCGGATTGCCTGCTGATAATGCTTTAATTTCAGCATAGGAAAGAGCAGTTTCGTCAATATCCTCTGCACTACGGACAGGACTTTTTGAAGTCATAATCTGCGATATGAATTTTTGCTTATTTTCCACCGTCTGCCACATATAGCTGTCAAAGGTGTCTTTGGTTACATATCGGTAAATATGTACTTGCTCATTTTGGTTGCCCTGTCGCACAATTCGTCCCGACCTCTGCTTTAAGTCAGAGGGCCGCCAAGGGCAATCCAAATCGTGCATAGCGATTAGCTTTTTCTGTACATTTGTACCTGTACCCATTTTAAAGGTAGAGCCGAAAAGTATTCGCACATCGCCCTTACGGACTTTTGAGAAAAGCTCCTTTTTTCGCACCTCAGTTTCAGCATCGTGTATAAAAGCTATTTCATTTTCGGGGACACCATTTTTAATGAGTTTGTCTTTTATATCGTTATATACATCAAAAGTGCCATCGGGTTTTGGTGTTGACATATCACAAAAAACAATCTGCGTCAGCTTATCTTCCTTGTGTTCGTCCCATATTTTATATACATTTCTGAAACATTCATTTACTTTAGATGTTTCATCATCGGGCAAGAGTCCGTTTTCTAATCGTTGGTCAAGTGCGATTTTTCTGCCATCATTTGTGATTTTCAGCATATTATCTTCACGAGGGTCAACATTGCCTTCACGGACTTTTTCAGCTCTTTCTCCGCAATCTTCAACAAACTCTTTCTGTATCTCTGTTCGTTCCGTTGCAACATTATGATATACAGCTTCGGGTACAGGTAAATTCAAAGTATCTGCCGTTTGTATATCTGCAACTTCCTTAAACATATTCATAAGTTCGGGAAGATTAAAGAATTTAGCAAACCTTGTCTTTGCTCTGTAGCCTGTGCCTTCGGGTGCAAGCTCAATAGCTGTTACTGTTTCGCCGTAGGTTGATGCCCACGCATCAAAATGTTGTAAATCTCTTGCTGCAAGCGTTCCATACTGTAGGTATCTCTGCATTGTGTAAAGCTCTACCATACTGTTTGAAACAGGAGTACCTGTAGCAAATATTAAACCTTTACCGCCTGTGATTTCGTCAAGGTATTTGCTTTTCATATAAAGGTCAGATGACTTCTGAGCTTCAGTTTGTGATATACCGCCGACATTACGCATTTTTGTATAAAGGTAAAGGTTTTTATAATAATGAGCTTCATCAACGAAAACTCTGTCAACACCTAATTCCTCAAAGGTAACAACATCATCTTTGCGACTTTGGTCATTGAGCTTTGCAAGTTTAGCCTGTAAATTCTTTTTCGTCTTTTCCATTTGTTTAATGGTAAAGTTTTCAGCTTTATTTGCTTTAGCTTCAGCAATGCCGTCTAAAATTTCATTGATTTCATTTTGAAGAATTATTATTTGCCTTTCTGCTGACATCGGTATTTTTTCAAACTGTGAGTGTCCTATGATGATTGCATCATAATCGCCTGTAGCAATTCT
>JAXJPK010000011.1:0-3750 GCA_036311705.1 Clostridia bacterium | reverse complement strand
ACACAAGACAATACTGTGTTTCATAAGTAGTTGTCGCATTGACATCAAGTTCGTTTGTTCGGTTATTTGATGATAACCAAACTTCTGCCGGATCGACATACTCGTTACTCTGAGCTGCGAACACATTCGGGATAAATGATGCCATCATACAAATAGTTAAAATGATTGATAAGATAGACTTATAATTTCCTTTTCTACTCATTGTTTAATACCTCCATATATTAAATTTTTGGCTTATCTGCCTTTACTCTTTTTATGTTTTTTCTTCTTTTTCTTGTTAGGTTGATGATGCTCGTGAGTTTTTGTTTTTTCAGGAGCTTTTTCAGCTTTGTTTTTATTCTGTTCAGCCTTAATATCTTCAACCTTTTTCTTAATAGAAGATTTTCCATTAAGTGTATTGTCCGTCTTTTCCAAAGCCCCGTGCTTCATAGATTCGTTCTCTTGCTGATTTTCTGTCGCACGGGGCAACGGATTTTTTAGGCGGTCTTCCTTTGCCTTGTCAAGAGGATCTTTATTAAGGTCCGTTTCAGGTTCTGCCTTTTCAGGCTCCGGTTCAGGTTCAATCTCTTGCTCCGTTGCAGCATATCCGAGTTTCTCCATAATGTAGTTGAGCTTTGTAACATCATCTTGCTTTGCGATAATGTCACATAAACCCGTGTCATTGGATTTATCGTTTACTGCCGTAAAGAGAACTCCATATTTCTTTGCTTCTGTGTTGAATTTTCCAATATCGCTTTCTTTGATTTGCAAGATACAAAGAGGTTTGTCAGATTTGAGCAATTTCTTTAAATTTGTTTTGCCCTGAAGCTTGTTATCTTCTTTCAAGAGAGCAATTACGATAGCTGCAAGATTTTTTGCTCCAAGTCCGGTAAGTTTTACAACTTCTTCGGTAATCATTAAGCCTTCTTTGACCATCAAATCAGCGACCTCGCCGCTTGTGTTCATTAGCTTTCGCCTCCATTTCTGCTTGTTTTTGTAGTTCCTGAACTTTCTGTTGCTTTTGAGATATTTTATAAGAATCAAGAGCTATTGCATTGCACATTTTAATTTCTTTTCTCAAAGCTCGAAGTTCATCATTGATTGCTTGTGCTTTTGATTTGATTTCTTGCTCATTATCTTCATTTTTTGAAGCATAGAGCTTTTTTCGTTGCTCAATTAAGTCATTGATTTTTTCCTCCCTTAATTTTCTGTGTTCCGAAAGTTGACTTCCGGTTTCGATTTCATTCTTATACATAAATTCAAACTGCTTTTTGTAGCGGTCAAATTTGATAAGTTCATCACGCATATAAAAAGACACTCTCTGCGGGGTTTGCTTCTTCTTGATAACACCGAACAGATACATATAGTGATAGTAAAGAGCCGTAAACCCTTTCAGTTTTGTAGGGTTGGCATTTTTATATGTGTTTCCATAATCAAAGCCTTTGTTGGATAGTTCTGATGGAGATGCAATTTTTATGCCATTGCGATTCGCAATAATTCTTTCGTTAATAGCTTCTTCGGTGTAATATTTGCCAAGCTTATCAAGACGAATTCTTTTTGTTCCCATTGCAGGTATGAAAGATGTGTATTTATATTGAGAACCCCTACGGGTTATTTGATAACCTCGCAGTTCAAGATTTTTCCAAAACTCTTGCATTGAGTATGAACATTGGATGATAGTGTCAATTTCTTCTCGAACATACTGACGAATTGATTTACCTTCGTTTTCTTTCAGCCATTCAATATAACTCATACCTTTATGCTTTGGATTTTCTATAACATACAAACAATGCTCTCTGCATATTTGGTCTGATACGCTACGAATACCACCATAGTAATCCTTAAACTGATTCCGATATTTATAACCATCTTTGAAAGAAACAGCATTTAATATGATGTGATTATGCAAGTGGTCTTTATCTACATGGGTTGCAAGTACAACCTGAAATCTGTCTGCAAACAACCTTTCTACTAACTCCACACCACATTGATGAGCCACTTCAGGTGTTGTTTCAAATTCCTTAAAGGATTGAACAATATGAAAAGCAAGTATTCCATCAACTCTTTGAGATTTGCCTTTTTTGTATTGGGTGTCTATCATTTGTTTAACTGCGTTTTGTTTGCTACAATTAAACGCATCAATGTATAAGGCACTCTCTGTTTTATCCTTATTGGTGATATATTTTTCAGGACCTTCAACGGCTTCAATATCCAACTTATACTTTGTCTTATCGGGATTAGTAATGTAATCCAAACTGTGGTCAAGTCTTGTTGATATAGTCCAAATTTTTGTATAACCCATTATTCAAGGTCACACACCTTATTCATAATCTCATCCAAAAGTTTTGTGAGATAATTAATTTTATCTTCACTTATGGTTCGCTCGTAATTTGCTATGTGTGCAATCTGATTTATGTTGACACCGATAGCATTTATTTCTTTCCATAGTTTGTAATATGTATCAGGAGGTCTTGCCCGGATACACTCACCATTGAGTAATCTTCTTATAAAAACCTCTTTCTTTAGTCCTGCGATTTTAGATTGTTTAGTTAAATGGTCGAACTCTTTATCATCTAACCACAAGCTAAACCGTCTGTTCCGCATACGCATTTTTTCTCACCTCATTTCTTATGCAAGCATCGGGGTATTAGGGGCGTAAGCCACTAACAAGTGGCTTTTGGGAGTACAAATGCCGTGCTTGCTAATCCAATGCTTCCGCATTATAAGACACAGACTCTTTTCTTCTTATGGCAACCTTCGCAGTTATCTCTTTTACATTGAAACTCCGCCTGAACAAAGAAGTCGTCATCAAGAGAACAATATGCAAGTCCGTTTAGTGGATAGCTATATACTTCTACCTCAAATACCTCATCGTCTATTCTCACTGCACTTAATTCCGTAAATTCATAATCATATCTTTCGTCAACAACTACAATATTGATACCGATTATATCGTTATGTCGATTCCGAATTTCCGGCGAATGTAATGCCATTGACTTTACTTTATCCGCCACTCTACTTGAATCAACTGTGCGGAGTTTTAACCGAAACCAAAATGGTTTTATTGAACACCTAAATCAAACGATAATCTAATAGTTACAAAACATACATAAGTAAACATTCTAATCGGGGGCATTTCTTTCACCTCTATAAGCTATTCTTTTAAGTTGACTTCGCCAATGTGAACATCGCTATCTGCATAATCAGTTTCTTCTTTAGGAGCGATTTCAACTTCGATGCACGCAACATCTTCATTATTAAATGTGACCATATTAGTGTTTCTAATTATAAGTTCCACCGCCTTGCCAACTTCCTCAGCAGATTCAGCCGTTACAATCATCTGTTTTTTTGATGTTGCTATCATCTCTACTATGTAATCTCTCATCGCTGACACCTCCTTTTTTGTTTCTGTACTTTGGATTATAGACATTAAATGTCAAAGGATCCTTTACATTTAAAAAAATAATTTTAAAAATTTTTTCAGAAAGAAAGTCTGCCGCAATTTAATGCAGCAGACTTACATCTGTAACTATTACCTCTCCGGCTCGTGCCTTTTCTTATTATTTTGTTTCTGTTCTTCATTTTCTTCGACAAGCCTTTTTGCATAACTGTCAATGGTATCTCTTAACATTTCCATGTGAGATACATCCGTATCCATCCATTCGTCATAACAAGCAGACAAAGGATAGTCGAGCTTGATAAGTTCTGCGACCTGCTTATCAGATAAGTAGTCATCCTCAAAGCTCATAAGAATATCATCACGCATTACTT
>JAXJPK010000010.1:0-8617 GCA_036311705.1 Clostridia bacterium | reverse complement strand
GACTATGAACAGTTCGGTAACGCAGTGGCATATATTTATATTTTCGCCGTTGCGATACTGATTATTGTGCTTGTGTTCGGAACGGCAGGCGATTGGGGTGCAAGGAGCTGGATTAGATTTGGCTCAATCGGAATACAACCGGCGGAGCTTGCAAAAATCTGCTTTATCCTGACTTTTTCGTATCATCTTTCAAAGGTTGATGAACGAATTAATGACATTAAGGTTTTGCTCGGATTGGTGTTGCATTTGGGCGTTCTGCTGTTTCTTATTATGCTTGAGCCTGATTTGGGAAGTGCCTTGGTGTTTATGTTTATGTTTGCATGTATGCTGTTTGTTGCAAAAATTTCCTATAAATATGTATTTGCCGTGTTGGGACTTGGTGCGGTATCACTTCCGCTTATATATAAGTTTGTGTTAAGCAACTATCAACGGCAGAGAATTAATGTATTTTTCGACCCCGCCATTGACCCGTTAGGTGACGGATATAATGTTATTCAATCGAAAATAGCAGTCGGTGCAGGCCAGCTTTGGGGCAGAGGATACTTGCAGGGAACGCAAAATCAGATGGGGTATCTCCCCACAAAAAGCACGGATTTCATTTTCAGCGTATTCTCCGAGGAGTTCGGTTTCGTTGGTGCTATACTAATAGTATGTATGCTGTTCTGGCTTATATTCCGTTGCTTTAACGCCGCAAAAAAGTCCGACAATTCCTACGGCAGATATATCGCAACGGGCGTTGGTGCAATGCTGCTGTTCCATGTTTTTGAAAATGTGGGAATGTGCATCGGGCTTATGCCCGTAACAGGCATACCGCTGCCGTTTATAAGCTACGGCGGTACTTCTATCGTTACAAATATGGTTGCAATAGGGCTTGTTTTGAGTGTTGTGTATCACAACAAACCACGAGTTAGGGTGGATGTTTATTAATACACAAAAAATTATTGCGTCTATCCGCAATAATTTTTTGTGTTTTTATTGACTATTCTCGCTTGTATGTGTTATACTAACTATATAGAAAAAACAAAAATGCGTTTATCCGCAAAAATTATTTATGTGTATGGGGGTTGCCTTATGATTATTGAGAGAAAGAAATATCTTGATAAGTTAATATCAAAAAAAGATAACGGGCTTATAAAGGTCATAACAGGAATAAGAAGATGTGGAAAATCTTTTTTGCTGTTTGAATTATACCATCAATATCTAAACTCTGTGGGAATAAACGATGACTGCATAATTGAAATTGCACTTGACGAAGTTGTTAATGCAAGGTATAAAAATCCGTTCGAGTTGGATAAATACATCAGAGAAAGAACTGCAGACAAAACAAAGCGTTTTTATGTTTTTATTGACGAAGTGCAATTAGTTTTGGAAATGCAAAACCCATATGTTGAGGGAGTTGAAGATAAAATCGGATTTGTTCCCGTGCTTCTTGGTCTTATGAAGCTGAAAAATGTCGATTTGTATGTTACGGGAAGCAACTCTAAAATGCTGTCGACTGATATATTAACCGAATTTAAGGATCGTGGAGATGAAATTAAGGTTAACCCGTTAACATACAAGGAATTTTATGATGCCTACGAGGGTGACAAACACAACGCTTGGCAAGAATATTTCACATATGGCGGTATGCCCTTTGTGTTATCGAAAGGCACACCTGAGGAAAAAAGTAAATATTTAAAGGATTTGTTTACAAAAACATATATAACAGATGTTATCGACCGAAATAAGATAAATAATGACAAGGATGTGCTTGAGGACCTGTTGAATATTATTTCTTCGGCAATTGGTTCGCTAACAAATCCGAGCAAGCTGTCTAAAACCTTTAAAAGCACAAAAAATATAAATATAAGCCCTTCAACAATATCGAATTACATTGATTACTTCACTGAAGCCTACATTTTAGGCAAGGCTGAACGATATGACATAAAAGGGAAAAGATATATAGAAACTCCGCTTAAATACTATTATACAGATGTCGGACTTCGTAATGCGAGACTTAATTTTAGGCAAATGGAAGAAAATCATATTATGGAAAACATTATATATAACGAGCTTATTGCAAGGGAATTTAATGTTGATGTGGGTGTTGTGGAATATAACCATAAAAATGATTTAGGCAAGAATATTCGTTCTCAACTTGAAATTGATTTTGTCGTCAACAGCGGTAGTAACAGGTATTATATTCAGTCGGCACTATCCGTTGCAGACGAGGATAAAAGAAAGCAAGAGATTAATTCGCTAAAAAGAGTTCCCGATTCATTTAAGAAAATTGTTGTTGTTAAAGACAAAATTATTCCGTGGCACGATGAGGATGGGATTTACTATATTGGCATAGAGGAATTTCTTCTTGATGAAAATTGTATTAATATGTAACGGTTCACAAAGAATTATTGCGTCTATCCGCAATAATTTTTTGTCAACATATCCGCCGTTTCGGCTATGTCCTTTTCTGTAAGAGGACGCATACTGTCATTATCCCACTTGGAATTTGATGCAAGAATGTGCAACGCTCGATTTCTGACTAATGATTTGTGAAGTTGTTATAGTATCCTGATTATGAAGAATACACGGGCTATATTGAGGATTTTAATAATTAATGATTACGGTGGGAAAACAGTTTAAAAAAATGTTTTTGGGGTATTGACAAATTGAAAATATGGTAGTATAATTTTAGTAGTTCAAATATTAAACCGATGAGAAAGAGTAGTAGGTTTTATCACTTTTCTACGAGAGAGCCGCAGGTGGTGTGATTGCGGCAGAAAACATAAGATTGAATGGACTTTCGAGGGCAATCAGAAAGAAAGCGCGGGCTTTTTAGTATGTGCGACGAGGTGATATGCGTTAGTTATCAGGGATATGCTGGTATCCTGTGGAGTGCATGGATTTTTATATCCGTGAATCAAGGTGGCACCGCGAGTTATATTCTCGTCCTTGACAAATTGTATTTGTCGAGGGCGGGTTTTTTTGTTCCCGTTATTCGACAGGAAACGGAGGGTTATATAAATAAATTAAGACAGCAATTACCAAATGCCGAGATATGGCAGGCGTTCGTAATTCGCGATGAACAGGATCTTATAAAAGCGAAAAACAGTTCCGCTGACCGAGTTTTGCTCGATAACGGATACGGAACGGGAAAATGCTTTGACTGGTCGTTAATAAAAGACTTTAATCGTGAGTTTATACTTGCAGGCGGGATTACACCCGAGAATATAACAGATGCGGCGGAAAAGTTTTCGCCGTATGCGATTGATGTCAGTTCAGGTGTTGAAACCGAAAAAATAAAAGATAAAGAAAAAATAAAGGCGGTTATTACCGCAATCAAAGGATTTAGGAGTGAAAAAAATGTCTAACGGAAGATTTGGCGTGCATGGCGGTCAGTACATACCCGAAACGCTTATGAATGCGGTTTTGGAGCTTGAAGCCGCATACAATCACTATAAAAATGACGATGAATTTAACAGAGAGCTTACGGAGCTGTTTAATAATTACGCAGGCAGACCGTCAAGACTATATTACGCCGAAAAAATGACAAAGGATTTAGGCGGTGCAAAAATATATTTAAAGCGTGAGGATTTAAACCATACGGGTGCACATAAAATTAACAATGTGCTTGGTCAGGCACTGCTCGCAAAGAAAATGGGAAAAACACGATTGATTGCAGAAACAGGAGCAGGTCAGCACGGTGTTGCAACGGCAACTGCGGCAGCACTTTTGGGTATGGAATGTGTTGTATTTATGGGTGAGGAGGACACAATCCGCCAGGCACTTAATGTGTATCGTATGCGTTTGCTCGGTGCGGAGGTTGTGCCTGTAACAAGCGGAACAAAAACATTAAAGGATGCCGTTTCCGAGGCTATGAGAGAATGGACAAGCCGTATTGCAGACACGCATTATTGTCTTGGCTCGGTTATGGGGCCGCACCCGTTCCCTACCATTGTAAGAGATTTTCAGGCGGTTATCTCAAAAGAAATTAAAGAACAGCTTATGGAAAAAGAGGGCAGACTCCCCGATGCGGTTATTGCGTGTGTGGGCGGCGGCTCAAACGCAATAGGCAGCTTTTACAACTTTATAGAGGACGAGAGTGTGAAGCTTATCGGCTGCGAGGCGGCAGGCAGAGGAATAGATACATTTGAAACAGCCGCAACCGTTAATACGGGCAGGCTCGGGATATTTCACGGAATGAAGTCATATTTCTGTCAGGACGAGTACGGTCAGATTGCACCCGTTTATTCTATTTCGGCAGGGCTTGACTATCCCGGTGTCGGACCCGAACACGCATATCTCCACGATATAGGCAGAGCGGAATATGTTCCTATAACAGACGATGAGGCGGTATGTGCATTTGAGTATCTTTCCAAAACAGAGGGCATAATCCCTGCTATAGAAAACTCACATGCTGTTGCATATGCTATGAAGCTTGCACCGACAATGGATAAAGACAAAATTATAGTTATAACCATATCAGGACGAGGCGACAAGGACTGTGCGGCAATTGCAAGATACAGAGGAGAGGATATTTATGAGTAATATAAAATCGGCTTTTGAGAACAAGAAAGCGTTCATTGCATTTTTAACCTGTGGTGACCCAAATCTTGAAACAACCGAAAAAATCATTGAATCAATGGTTGCAAAGGGGGTTGACCTTATAGAGCTTGGAATACCGTTTTCGGACCCAACAGCAGAGGGACCTGTTATTCAGGAGGCAAATATCAGGGCACTCGCAGGTGGAGTTACAACAGACAAAATTTTTGATATGGTACGCCGTGTACGCAAAAAAGTAAACATACCTATGGTGTTTATGACCTATGCAAATGTGGTGTTTTCATACGGAACGGAAAGGTTTTTGAAAACCGCCGCAGAGGTTGGAATGGACGGCATAATTCTCCCCGATGTTCCATATGAAGAAAAATCTGAATTTGCGGAGGTCTGTAAAGAAAACGGGCTCGACTTTATTTCGCTTATCGCACCTACATCGAATGAGCGAATAGGCAAAATCGCAAGTGAGGCGGAGGGATTTTTATACTGTGTTTCTTCTTTGGGCGTAACGGGAACTCGCAGTGAGATTAAAAGCAATATAGACAGTATGATTTCGGCTGTACGCAAAGCTACAAATATCCCTACTGCAATCGGATTTGGCATTTCAACGCCCGAGCAGGCAGCACAGATGGCTCACAAAGCAGACGGCATAATTATCGGCTCGGCAATTATAAAGCTGATAGCTAAATATGGAAATGATTGTGTTCCATATATCGAAAAATTTGTTGAGGAAGTATCGGCGGCATTAAAGTAAAGAAATTTCGCTCAAAAACTGCGGTAAAGGTATTGACAAACGCATAAAAGCGTGATAATATTAATAGTGTATAAATGAATATTATTTATTCAGGTAGAGGTGCGTGATTTATGAGTAACCATACGGAGAAATGCGTAATCGTTGAAATGTGGTGAAAGGGGAGAACGCCGAAGCGGAAATTTTCGCAGGGTTTTCGCTGGTTGTGCCGCTAATAACGGTATGACTGTCACCGTACGGTGGAGTGCTATCGCTGATAACAAGGTTTATAGAAAGCAATAGCATTACGCTGTTGCTTTTAATTATTGATGGAAGGATGTAGATAAGATGAAAAAAGAAAAGTACAAGGTAGGAATAATAGGTGCTACGGGTATGGTCGGACAGAGATTTATCACTCTTTTGGCAGACCACCCCTGGTACGATATAGAGGTGCTTGCAGCGTCACCGAGAAGTGCAGGAAAAGCATATAAGGATGCGGTAGGTGCAAAGTGGTGTATGAAAACAGAAATCCCTGCAAATGTTGCGGATATGACTGTTATGAACGCTACAGAGGATGTAGAAAAAATCGCAGGTATGGTTGACTTCGTGTTCTGTGCGGTTGATATGAAAAAGGACGAAATCAAGGCACTTGAGGAGCGTTATGCAAAGGCTGAATGTCCTGTTGTTTCAAACAACAGTGCACACCGCCACACTCCCGATGTTCCGATGATTATTCCCGAAATCAACCCGGAGCATCTTGATATTATCCCTGCACAGAGAGAAAGATTAGGCACAAAGAGAGGTTTTGTTGCTGTTAAGTCTAACTGTTCACTTCAGTCATACTTGCCGGCAATGGCGGTTATTAATCAGAAATACCCGATTGACCACGCTCTTGTTACAACATATCAGGCAATTTCAGGTGCAGGAAAGACTTTTGAAACATGGCCCGAGATGGTTGATAACCTAATCCCCTATATCGGCGGTGAGGAGATGAAGTCAGAGGTTGAGCCGAACAAAATTCTCGGCACAATCGAGGGCGGTGAGATTGTTCCCTCAAAGGAGCTTTCAATCGAGTGCCAGACATACCGTGTACCCGTATCGGACGGTCATACAGCGGCTATATTCTTCTCATTTAAGGATGGCGTAGAAAAGCCGTCAGTTGAGGAAATCGAAAATCTATGGAGAGCATACAAGGGCGTTCCGCAGGAGCTTGAGCTTCCCCACGCTCCCAAGCAGTTTATCTATGTTCACACAGAAACAGAGGAGCCTGATATGCCGCAGATAAAGACAGCAAGAGAAATTGACGGCGGTATGGCAATCTCATGCGGCAGACTTCGTGAATCAACACAGTATGACTACAAGATGGTATCAATGAGCCATAACACACTAAGAGGTGCTGCAGGCGGTGCTGTTTTGTTGGCAGAGTTGTTGACAGCAAAGGGCTGGATGGATTAATTATATATTAAGGAGAGATTGATATGTCAAAGACATTACCATTTACAGGCTCGGGCGTTGCAATCGTAACACCCTTTGACGGAAACAAAACAAACTATGACGCTTTAGGCGAGCTCATAGATTGGCAGGTTGAAAACGGCACAGACGCAATTATAATCTGCGGAACAACAGGCGAGGCATCAACAATGCCTGATGAGGAGCATTTGGCAGCGATTGAATACACAGTTAAGCGAGTTAACGGCAGAGTTCCCGTTATTGCAGGCACAGGCTCAAACGAAACTGCTCATGCTGTTGAGCTTTCAAAGAAAGCCGAGGCTTTGGGTGCAGACGGTCTGCTCCAGGTTACACCCTACTATAACAAGACAACACAGAAAGGCTTAATCGAGCATTTCTCGGCTATTGCAAACGCTGTTTCTATTCCGATTATTCTATACAATGTACCCGGCAGAACAGGTATGAATATTTCCATACCCGTACTTAAGGAGCTTGCAAAGCTTGACAATGTTGTTGCAATCAAGGAGGCAAGCGGAAACATAAGCTACACAGCCAAGATTGCGGCAGAAGTTCCCGAGCTTTACATCTATTCGGGAAATGACGATATGATAGTTCCCGTTATGTCGCTTGGCGGCAAGGGTGTTATCTCTGTTCTTGCTAATGTTGCACCGAAAGAAACTCACGAGCTTTGCAAAGCTTATCTTGACGGCGACTGCCAGAAGGCTACAAAAATGCAGCTTGAATACCTCGACCTTATTAACGATTTGTTCATCGAGGTAAACCCGATACCCGTAAAGACGGCTTTAAATCTAATGGGCAAGAATGCAGGCAACCTGCGTTTGCCGCTTGTTGATATGGAAGACGCAAACAAGAGCAAGCTTGAAGCATCTATGAAAAAGCATAACCTTATCTGAACGGAAAGGAATTATACAAAATGACAAAGATAATTATGAACGGCTGTAACGGAAAAATGGGTCAGGTAATATCCAACCTTGTTGCAGAAGACGACTCCGTTGAGATAGTTTGCGGTGTTGACATAAACACAAATATTCAGAACCCCTACCCCGTAGTTAAGTCTATCGAGGAATTTGACGGCGAAGCAGATGTGGTTATCGACTTTTCTCATCCATCGTGTCTTGACAGTATTTTAAGCTACTGCAAGAGAACGAAAACTCCTGTAGTTCTTGCAACAACGGGTTTTTCAGCAGAGCAGAAAGAGCAGTTCATCGCCGCAGCAAAAGAGGTTCCCGTATTTTTCTCGGCAAATATGAGCTTGGGAATAAACCTTTTGATTTCGCTTGCAAAGCAGGCGGCAAAATTGCTTGAGGGTAATTTCGATATTGAAATTGTGGAAAGACATCACAATAAAAAAATTGACGCTCCGAGCGGTACGGCACTTGCCATTGCAGATGCGATTGATGAAACTCTATCATATCCTGCTGAATATGTGTTTGACCGTCACAGCGTACGCCGTAAGCGTAAAAATACAGAAATCGGCATAAGTGCGGTAAGAGGCGGAACGATTGTCGGCGACCACGAAATAATTTTCGCAGGCAATGACGAGGTTATCGAGCTTTCACACCATGCTGCAAGCAAGGAGATATTTGCCGTTGGTGCAATAAAAGCGGCAAAGTTTATGAAAGATAAGCCCGAGGGCTTGTATGATATGAATATGCTGGTCGCAGAAACAATATAAGGGATTTTAAAAAGTTGAATAGTCCCCAAAGGGGATGCAAAAAAATAGTGCAGAATGTTTGACAGTATTAAAAAGGGGGGTGTTGCATTAGCGACAGCCACATAAGGAAGTTTTTTATGGAGTAGTTCCAAAATCAAGGAACTACTCCATTTTCCTTGTTATCCGACCTTATACATCTGCGGATTTTCTTGGATTTTATTTATTAT
>JAXJPK010000009.1:0-11142 GCA_036311705.1 Clostridia bacterium | reverse complement strand
GATTAGAGTTAATGCCGAGGAAAGATTTTTAGGTAAGCTCAAGGGTGTTACCGAGCCTGAACAGAAACGAAAGATTATCGGCAAGGAATTTATCCGTGTTTTTGAGGACGAGGCAGAAAAGATAGGCAAAATAGACAGATTGGCACAAGGCACAATTAATCCCGATGTTATAGAAAGCGGAAACGGTGATTCTGCCGTTATTAAAAGTCACCATAATGTAGGGGGACTTCCCGATGTTGTTGCTTTTGAGAGTATTGCAGAGCCTTTAAGAGATTTATTTAAAGATGAAGTAAGAAAAGTAGGCGAACAGTTGGGAATACCAAAAGACCTTGTATGGCGGCAGCCTTTCCCGGGTCCGGGTTTGGCAGTGAGAGTGATTGGAGAAATAACGAAAGAAAAACTTGACACTTTAAGAGATGCGGATGCGATTTTCAGAGAGGAAATATCAAATGCAGGACTTGAAAAGGAAACAAATCAGTATTTTGCAGTCCTAACCGATACAAGAAGCGTCGGTGTTATGGGCGACAGCAGGACATATGGATATACCATTGCATTAAGAGCAGTAACAACCGATGATTTTATGACAGCGGAATGGACACGGCTTCCTTATGAGGTATTAGGAACAGCGTCAAGGAGAATTACAAACGAGGTTAGCGATATTTCAAGGGTAGTGTATGATATAACTTCAAAGCCGCCCGCAACGGTAGAATGGGAATAAGGGGTGAATTCTATGACAAAGTATATATTTGTAACAGGCGGTGTTGTTTCGGGACTTGGCAAGGGAATAACTGCCGCATCTTTGGGCAGGCTGTTAAAGGCGAGAGGCTTAAGGGTTGCAGCACAAAAATTAGACCCGTATATTAATGTTGACCCAGGAACTATGAGCCCGTATCAGCATGGTGAAGTATTCGTTACCGAGGACGGTGCGGAAACAGACCTTGACCTTGGACACTATGAAAGGTTTATTGATGAAAATTTGAACAAGTATTCAAATCTGACAACGGGAAAGGTTTATTGGAATGTTCTTAACAAGGAGCGACAGGGAGAATATTTAGGCTCAACGGTACAGGTTATTCCGCATATTACAAACGAAATAAAGGAGTTTGTTTATAGCGTCGGTAAAAAGACAGATGCAGATGTGGTAATCACAGAAATCGGAGGTACAATCGGCGATATCGAGTCACAGCCGTTTATTGAGGCGGTGCGGCAAATCTCTTTGGAGGTCGGCAGAGAAAACAGCTTGTTCATTCATGTAACACTTGTACCGTTCCTTAAAGGCTCGGACGAGCATAAATCAAAGCCGACACAACATTCTGTAAAGGAATTGCAGGGTATGGGTGTTAATCCCAATATTGTCGTACTGCGATGCGATGAACCGTTAGAAGAGTCTATATTTAAAAAGATTTCACTGTTTTGTAATGTTAAACCCGATTGCGTTATTGAGAATATAACACTTCCGACATTGTATGAAGCACCGCTTATGCTTGAAAAATCAGGTTTTTCGGAGGTTGTGTGCAGAGAACTCGGACTTGATGCCCCAAAGCCTGATTTGTCAAAATGGACAGAGATGGTGGAGCGAATAAAGAACAGAGAGCAAAGAACAGCTATCGGTTTGGTCGGAAAATATGTAGGACTTCACGACGCATATTTATCTGTTGCAGAGGCTTTGCGGCACGCAGGGTACAAATACAATACTCACATTGATATTCATTGGATAGATTCCGAGGAAATAACACCCGATAACTATGTAGACAAGCTATCAGGTCTTGACGGAATTATTGTCCCGGGCGGATTTGGAAACAGAGGTATAGAGGGAATGATTCTTTCAGCAAAATATGCACGAGAGAACGAAGTCCCATATTTCGGAATATGTCTCGGCATGCAGATAGCAGTTATCGAGTACGCAAGGAATGTGTGCGGAATAACGAATGCGAACTCAGGTGAGTTTGATGAACAGTGCAAGGATAAAGTAATAGACTTTATGCCCGGGCAAAGCATTGATATTGATAAAGGCGGCACACTTCGGCTGGGTGCGTATCCCTGTATAATTAAAGACGGAACAACTATGGAGAGATGTTATGGAAATAAATCCATAGCCGAAAGACACAGACATCGTTATGAGTTCAACAACGAATACAGGAGCTTATTGGAAAGTAAGGGTTTGACAATAAGCGGAACATCACCTGATGAGATGCTCGTGGAAACAGTCGAAATAACCGATAGACCGTTCTATGTCGGCGTTCAGTTTCATCCCGAGTTTAAAAGCAGACCTAATAAAGCTCATCCGCTTTTTTTGGGATTTATCGAGGCATCGCTAAAAAGGAGCAATAAATAATGGCTATTCATGAGGAATGTGGAGTTTTCGGAGTATTCTCGCCTAATCGTGAAAATGTTGCGGAGCTTGTATATTACGGATTATACGCTTTGCAGCATCGAGGTCAAGAGGGCTGTGGAATTTCTGTGAATGATGATGGATTATTCTTTTCGCATAAGGACACGGGGCTTGTCGGAGATGTGTTTGATGATATAACTCTCAAAAGCTTGCCCGACGGCAATATGGCGATTGGGCATGTGAGATATGGAACAAGCGGCGGCTCTGACAGAAAGAATTGTCAGCCCATAGAGGTAAATCATCAAAAGGGCAGAATGGCAATAGTTCATAACGGCAACCTTTCAAACGCTATTGAGCTTAGAAACAAGCTTGAATTGACGGGTGCGATTTTTCATACAACGAGTGATACGGAAACTATTGCGTACATTATTACAAAAGAGAGATTATCCGCTCCGTCAATCGAGGAGGCCGTAAGCCGCACTATGAATATTATTGACGGTGCATATTCTTTGATTGTTATGTCACCCTCAAAGCTTATTGCCTGCCGTGACCCGTACGGATTTAGACCCTTGTGCTATGGCAAAAGGGAGGACGGGAGCTATGTAATAGCCTCCGAAAACTGTGCCTTAAAGGCAGTGGGTGCGGAATTTGTAAGGGATTTATTGCCGGGCGAAATATTGGTATTTACAAAAAACGGGATTGAATCAAGAAAAGAGCATTTATCAAAAAAGCCAAAGAAAACTTGTATTTTTGAGTATATTTATTTTGCAAGACCGGATTCGGAGATTGACGGCATATCTGTGCATAAGGCAAGAAAAACAGCGGGAGGGATATTAGCGGAATGTTATCCTGCGGATGCAGATGTTGTGATTGGAGTACCTGATTCGGGACTTGATGCGGCACTTGGATTTTCAGAGCGGTCGGGAATCCCTTACGGTATCGGACTTATTAAGAATAAATATATAGGCAGAACATTCATTTCCCCATCACAAGAAGCAAGAGTTGACCAGGTTAGAATTAAACTAAGTGCGGTCAAGGAAACTGTATCGGGTAAAAAGGTCGTATTAGTTGATGACTCTATTGTAAGGGGTACAACAAGCGGACGGATTGTTAAGCTGTTAAGAGATGCAGGAGCAAAAGAAATACATATGCGAGTTTCAGCACCGCCGTTTTTGCATCCTTGTTATTACGGAACTGATATTGATTCGGAGGAACACCTAATTGCTTGCAAATATTCAATTTCGGAAATAGCCGATATGATTGGTGCTGACAGCCTTGGATATTTACCGAAAGAGAGACTTTGCGATTTGGTTGGTAACAGGGATTATTGCAGTGCTTGCTTTGACGGGGGATATCCGACAAGTGTTGAAAAGAACATGGCAAAAAGTAAGTTTGAACAGAGAATATCCGAAAATAGAGATAGATAATTATGAAGGTGAGGATTTGTTATGGCAGAGAAATATAACCGAAAAATCATTTTGGAGGACGGGAGTGAATACTTTGGTTTTTCGTTCGGAGATACCTCAGATAAAGTATGCGAAATAGTGTTTAATACTTCTATGGTTGGGTATCAAGAGATTATTTCTGACCCGTCATATACTTACCAAGCTGTGGTTATGACCTATCCGCTTATAGGAAACTATGGTATTTGTGAGGAGGATTTTGAAACGAAAACTCCAACAATCGGAGCATTGATTGTTCACGAATATAATGACGAACCCTCAAACTTCAGAAGTGTAGAAAGCTTATCCGAAACTATGAAAAGATACTCTATTGCGGGTATCTACGGAGTTGATACAAGACAGATTACTCGCTCTATCAGAGATTACGGAAGCAGAAAGGTATTGATTACGGGAGTGGATACATCAGTAGGTCAGGGGTTAGAGATTTTAAATTCGGTCGAAGTACCGAAGGATGCCGTTTCAAAGGTCAGCAGACCTAAATCGGAGTATTATCCTGCAGAGAAAAAGGAGTATAATGTTGTAGCAATAGACTGCGGAATGAAACATAATATTGTTCGTTCTTTGCAAAGTCGTAAATGCTCGGTAACGGTTGTTCCTTGGAATACAAGTGCAAAAGAAATCGAAAGCTTAAATCCTGACGGAGTTTTCATATCAAACGGACCCGGCGACCCGACTGATGTTCCCGAAACCATTGAAACTGTAAAAAATCTTAGAGGGAAATATCCTATATTCGGAATTTGTCTTGGGCATCAGATAATTGCTTTATCATACGGTGCAAAAACATATAAATTAAAGTTCGGACACAGAGGCGGAAATCATCCCGTTAAGAATTTAATAACAAACAAAATAGAAATCACCTCTCAAAATCATTCGTATGCAGTTGATAAGGAAAGTGTTCTAAACACTGATTTGGCAATAACTCACATTAATTTGCTTGATGATACTGTTGAGGGACTTGAGTGCAAAAAAGACAGAGTTTTTTCAGTTCAATATCACCCCGAGAGTGCACCGGGCCCACAGGACAGTGCCTATTTGTTTGATAAGTTTATAAAGCTTTTGGAGGGGGAAAAGAAAAATGCCTAAAAGAACAGATATAAAAAAGGTGCTTGTTATCGGCTCGGGTCCGATTGTTATTGGCCAAGCGGCAGAATTCGATTATGCAGGCACGCAGGCATGCCTCGCACTTCGTGAGGAGGGATATGAAGTTATTCTCTGTAATTCCAACCCTGCAACGATTATGACAGATACTACTATTGCGGACAAGGTATATATGGAGCCGCTTAATTTGGAGTATATTGCAAAGATAATTCGTCACGAGCGGCCTGATGCAATTTTACCGGGAATTGGAGGACAGACGGGCTTAAATATTGCAATGAGCCTTGAAAAGAAGGGTATATTAAAGGAATGTCACACCGAGCTTTTAGGAACAAAAAGCGAGAGTATCGAACGAGCAGAGGACAGAGAGCTGTTTAAGGAATTATGTGAAAGCTTGGGCGAGCCTGTGCTGCCGTCAGATATAGCTAATTCTGTTGAGGAGGGCTTGGCTGTTGCTGAAAAAATCGGATATCCTGTTGTATTAAGACCTGCCTTTACTCTGGGCGGAACGGGCGGCGGCTTTGCTGATAATAGAAAAGAATTTATAAGCATAATGAAAAACGCACTTTCTCTTTCACCTGTGCATCAGGTGCTTGTGGAAAAGAGTATAAAGGGCTATAAAGAAATCGAATATGAAGTAATAAGAGATTCCAATGATACGGCAATAACTGTCTGTAATATGGAAAATCTTGACCCTGTCGGTATTCATACCGGTGACTCTATTGTGGTATGTCCGTCGCAGACGCTGACAAATAAAGAATATCATATGCTTAGGGATAGTGCATTAAAAATTATCCGAGCATTAAAAATAGAGGGTGGCTGCAATGTTCAATTTGCGTTAGACCCGAAATCTTTTAAGTATTACCTAATAGAGGTAAACCCGAGAGTATCTCGTTCATCGGCACTTGCGTCTAAAGCGAGTGGCTATCCTATTGCACGAGTATCGGCAAAAATCGGAATAGGAATGACGCTTGATGAAATACAAATAGCAAACACCCCTGCATCATTTGAACCTGCACTTGATTATATTGTAACAAAGATGCCGAGATTTCCGTTTGATAAGTTTACGGATGCAGAACAAAAGCTTGGTACACAAATGAAAGCAACGGGCGAGGTTATGTCTGTAGGACGATGCTTCGAGGAGAGTTTGCTGAAGGCTATTCGCTCACTTGAAATAGGTGTATGGCATTTATATGATAAAAAGTTTGACGATGAGGATACAGAAAACTTGATTAGCTATATCAAAATCGGAACAGATGACAGAATATATGCTATTGCAGAGCTTTTAAGACGGAACACACCGATAGATGATATATGCAAAGTGACGCAGATTGACAAATTCTTTATTAGAAAGCTTAAAAACATTGTTGATGAAGAGAGGACTCTCGAGAATAGAAAAGGAAATATTGACGAACTTGCAAGAGCAAAGGAATTAGGCTTTGCGGATAAAGAAATAGCGAGAATTTGGGAAATGCCTGAATCTGATATTTTCAGTATGCGTAAAAATAATTCTATTATGCCCGTATATAAGATGATTGATACTTGTGCATCGGAATTTGACAGCTATATTCCGTATTTTTACTCCACATATGGCGGTGAAAACGAATCTAAAGTTTCGGACAAGAAAAAAGTAATTGTTTTAGGCTCAGGACCAATAAGAATAGGTCAGGGCGTGGAATTTGATTATTCAACTGTTCACGCTATTAAGACAATTAAAAAGGCAGGAATTGACGCTATTATTATAAACAACAACCCCGAAACTGTATCTACGGATTACACAACAAGCGACAAGCTTTATTTTGAGCCGTTAACGCCTGAGGATGTTATGAATATCATAGAGCTTGAAAATCCCGATGGTGTTGTGGTAACTCTTGGAGGTCAAACAGCGGTAAATCTTGCCGAGCCGTTGGCAAAGCGTGGTGTTAACATTATCGGCACAGATTGCGATGCAATTGATAAGGCTGAAAACAGAGATTTATTTGAAAAGCTGCTTAAGGAGCTTGATATACCGCAGCCTAAAGGCTGTGCTGTTACAAATATTGATGACGGAATAAAAGCGGCAAATGAAATAGGCTATCCTGTATTGGTAAGACCGAGCTTTGTTCTGGGCGGTCGTGCAATGCAAATTGTTGCAAAAGAGGAAGCGTTAAGACATTACCTTAAAACAGCCGTTGAAATAGACGAGGACAAGCCTGTTCTGGTTGATAAATACATCAAAGGCAAAGAGCTTGAGGTTGATGCGATTTGTGACGGAGAGAGTGTATTTGTCCCCGGTATTATGGAGCTTGTAGAAAGGACAGGAGTTCACAGCGGAGACTCAATCAGTGTATATCCGACATACAGTGTTTCTGAAAAGGTTAAGAAAACAATCCTTGATTATACAAAGAAATTAGGGCTTGGAATTGGAATAAACGGACTTTTCAACATACAGTTTATTGTTGATAATGATGAAAATGTTTATATTATCGAGGTAAATCCACGCTCGTCAAGAACGGTACCGTTCTTATCAAAGTCAACGGGGTATAATCTGGCAGATATTGCCACACTTGTTATGCTTGGCAAGTCATTAAAGGAACAAGGGATAACCGAGATTTATCCGAATGAAAAAACACGCCATTATGTAAAGGCACCTGCATTTTCATTCTCAAAGCTTGGCGGTATGGATTCGTATTTGTCACCCGAGATGAAATCTACAGGTGAAGCTATCGGATATGATGATAAGTTCCCCAGAGCAATGTACAAAGCACTTACTGCATCGGGTATGAAACTGCAAAATTTCGGAACAGTTGTTGTATCACTTGCCGATGAAGATAAAGAGGAGGCATTACCGTTGGTCCGCAGATTTTATGATATGGGATTTAATATTGAGGCAACGGTCGGTACTGCAGAGTTTTTGAAGGAACACGGCATAAAAACAAGGATACTTAGAAAGCTGTCGGAAGGAAGTACGGAAATTTTGGAGGCAATAAGGGCAGGCTATGTCAGTTATGTGGTGTGTACCCGTGCAATACTTTCGGGAGTGCATTACAAAGACGGAGTTGCAATAAGACGATGTGCTACAGAGAATAATATAACAATGTTCACTTCGCTTGATACAGTAAAAGTATTGCTCGATGTCCTTGAGGAAATGACTATAGGAATTTCTACAATAGATGCATAGGGAGGTAAATAAAATGCACTTTACTAAAATGCATGGGCTTGGAAACGATTATTTGTATGTGTATGGAAAAACACCCAAGAATATAAAAGATTTATCAATAAAGCTTTCCGAGCGTCATTTTGGAGCAGGCTCCGACGGGATGATTTATATTTCACCGTCGGAAATTGCGGATTTTAAAATGCGGATTTTTAATGCTGATGGAAGCGAAGCGAAAATGTGCGGTAACGGTATCCGATGTGTAGGAAAGTATGTGTATGATAAAGGATATACAGATAAAAAACATTTGAATATCGAAACACTTTCGGGAATTAAAAATCTTGAATTAAATGTTGTCGGCGGTCAGGTGAAAACAGTTGCCGTTAAAATGGGAAAGGCGGTAGTAAGTGAGAATGTATGCATCAGCGTATGCGATGAGGAGGTCTTATGTACACCTGTTTCAATGGGCAATCCGCACGCTGTAATATTTGTTGAGGATATTAAAGCAGCTCGTATAACTGAAATAGGACCTGCGTTCGAGCATCATAAATCATTCCCTGACGGAGTAAATACAGAGTTTGTGGAGGTTATGGATGAACACACCTTAAGAATGAGAGTTTGGGAGAGAGGCAGTGGTGTCACTATGGCATGCGGAACAGGTGCGTGTGCTTCTGTGGCAGCGGCGATTAAAGCAGGATACTGTTCATTCAATGATGAAATATCAGTTGTACTCGATGGCGGTATTCTTAAAATAAAAATAGATTCCGATTATTCCGTAACAATGACGGGCCCTGCGGAAACTGTTTACGAAGGAGAGACGGAGATATGCTAAAACCTAATATGCGATATAACGAGTTGAAAGACACATATTTGTTTAATACTATATACAGAAAAACAAACGAATATTTAAAAGAACATCCCGATAAAACAGTATTGAGAATGGGTGTAGGAGATGTATCAATTCCGTTGTGCGAGGCTGTAATAAAAGCTTTGCATGATGCAGTTGATGACCAAGGCGACACCGAAAAATTTCATGGATATATGCCCGAAGTCGGTTATTTGCCACTTAGAAAAGCTATTTCAGGCTACTTTGGAAAAATGGGTGCAGATATATCGGAAAACGAAATCTTTATTTCAAGCGGTGCTTGTGACGATTTGTGCGACATATTAGAAATTTTTGATAAAGATAATACGGTTATGGTATTAGAGCCGGCATACCCCGAATATGTTGATACAAATATACTTGCGGGTAGGGAGGTTATTCATTTGGCAGCAGGTATTGAAAATGACTTTTTACCCGCACCGCCCAAGGATAAAGAGGCAGATATAATCTATATATGCTCGCCCAATAACCCGACAGGAGCTGCATTTAATCGTGTTCAGCTAAAAGAGTGGGTTGATTATGCAAATAGAATAGGTGCGGTAATAATCTATGATGCGGCATATGAAATATTCATCGAGGATAATGATGTTCCGCACAGTATTTTTGAGGTTGAGGGCTCGGATAAATGTGCAATAGAGATATGCTCACTTTCAAAAACGGCAGGTTTTACAGGTACAAGATTGGGTTATACCGTTGTACCGAAAAATCTCGTTCGTGAAGGTATGAATTTGAATGAGATGTGGTCAAGAAACCGTGAAACAAGAACAAACGGCGTATCATATATATT
The DNA here is from genome assembly GCA_036311705.1 of Clostridia bacterium. Taxonomy (GTDB): domain Bacteria; phylum Bacillota; class Clostridia; order UBA1381; family UBA1381; genus Ornithomonoglobus. The sequence goes on along the minus strand of JAXJPK010000009.1, from coordinate 1,446 downwards.
GCAAAAAGGGGCAGAGGCTGTCTTTACAGATGAGGGGCAGAAGCAGATACGCAGGAACATCCAAGTCTATAAGGATAATGCAAAATACTTTATGAATGCACTTGATGAGGCAGGAATATGGTACACAGGCGGTAAGAATTCCCCGTATATTTGGATGAAGTGCCCTGATGGTATGACAGGCTGGGAGTTTTTTGACTATTTAACAGAGAGTATTCAAGTTATCGGTGTTCCTGGTGACGGTTTCGGTGAGTGTGGAAAGGGATATTTCCGTTTTTCTTCGTTTGGAACGCCTGAGGATACAAAAGAGGCGGCAAATCGTCTTTGTCGCTTGTTGAAAGGTGGAATTTGAATATGAAAATATCATGCTTGCAAATGGATATGAAGCTTGGAAGTGTTGACGAAAATTTCAAGCATGCAAAAGAGCTTATAAGAAATGCTGCAGTCGATAATCCCGATGTTGTCATTCTCCCCGAAACATGGAATACAGGCTTTTTCCCCCACGAAAATCTTTATGAGTTGTCATGCAAAAATGGTGACAGAGTTAAAACTGAAATAGGTGGGCTTGCCAAAGAGCTGAATGTTAATATTGTCGCAGGTTCCGTATCAAATGTACATGATGACCGTATATATAATACAGCATTCATATTTAATAGGGACGGAGAATGTGTTGCCGAATATGATAAGACGCATTTATTTACCCCTATGGGCGAGGATGAGTATTATAAATATGGCGAAAGCTTATGCACATTTACGCTCGATGGAATACAATGTGGTATTATTATCTGCTATGACCTTCGATTCCCCGAGCTTGTACGCAGTCTTGCTTTAAGTGGCATAAATGTTCTTTTTGTTGTATCGCAATGGCCGAAAGAGAGAATTTTTCATTTACATAGTCTGCTTACGGGCAGAGCTATTGAAAATCAGATGTTTGTTGTTTGTTGTAACTCTTGCGGAACGGCAGGGGAAACAATATATGGGGGAAAATCGGCTATTATAGATCCGCTTGGAAATTGCGTTGCACTTGCAAACGAGAAAGAGGAGATACTGGTTTCGGATTGTGATATACAGTCTGCGGCACAGACTCGGTGCAGAATTCCTGTGTTTTATGACAGACGTCCGGAGCTGTATAAATTATGATGCTTTTACAGCAATTTTAGTCCGTTGGGATTTAAAAGAGTATTTGTTAGTTCTGAAATCCACATTGACATAGTATGAGTTTTGTGATAAAGTAAACAATGAAGTTACAAAAGTCTTTACTGGAATGTGGGTGTAAATTTGAAGCGGTATATTGCAAATATTATAACAGGTTGCCGCATTATATTTAGTGTATTAATGCTGCTCTTTATGAAGAGATTTGTTGCTGAGCATACCATTATAAATAAGATTACAGGCTTTGTGCTGTTTCTTTTACCGCTGACTTTTTCATATGTTGAGCTAAAATACAGT
>JAXJPK010000008.1:0-2243 GCA_036311705.1 Clostridia bacterium | reverse complement strand
TAGGCGTAAAAATGAGAGCTCCAATAGCTGCTGTTGACACTTGCATATTGGATTGGGTTTCCGCAATGTATCATCATTCCGTTACCGACATAAATACCAACGTGAGATACAGGGCTTCCGCTGTTATATGTGCCCGTGAAGAAAATAATATCTCCCGGTTTTGCTTCCGCCGGTCTTACCGCAGTACATTGATTGAAAATGCCCTGTGCAGTAGTTCGGGACAGAGGATATACACCGGAATTTTTGAATACCCAGCATACAAAGCCGGAACAATCGAAAGAGGTTGACGGACTTGAGCCGCCCCATACATACGGATAGCCTAAATACTTTTCAGCTTCCGTTATGAGCTTTCTGAAAGTTTCGTCCGAAAGTGCCGCACTCGGTATTTCATAATCGTTATACGGACTCTGTGTAACATTGGAATAAATATCATCAGCAAACAGATAATCACGGTTTCCCTTGCTTGCAAGATAGATATTATAAAGCTCCTGCTGGTCTGCATTTAAGGTTGTTGTAAAACCACTGTTTGTGAGAGTAACATTTAATATTTTGTATGTGTAAGTGTTGCCCTCGCTGTCTGTTCGCTGCTCGGTTGTTTCGGTAATCCTCAAATGGTATTGAGTATTAAAAAGAGCGTCAAGCTCGTCCTCAATCTCATTTGCTTTGAAATCCTGATATACCGCTGTAAGATATGAAATGAGCTCGTAAGGGTTATGGCCTATGCCTGCAACATTGTATCTGTATTCGTCATAGCCGGAATACTCGTTTTCAATGTTATCAATTCGATTTTGTAAATTCTGTTCAAGAGCTACATAATAATCTTCTGCTGCGTATATATCGTCGTCCTCTGCAAAGTAAGAGGAAACCATAAGAGAGCCGCCGCCCTGCGTACCCATAATAGAGCAAGATGTTAATACACTGCCAAGCCAAGCGAACAGAAGAAAGATAGCAAGTATAATTCCGAACACTGCTTTGTGCCGCCATACAAAAGCGGCAATCCTTGCCGTTACTGCCTTTGTATTCTGTGCTGCTTTTTTTGCCTTTTTCGCTGTCTGTTCGGCTCGTTTTGCTTTCTGATATTGTTTCTTTATACGCTGCTTCTGAATGAACTTTTTAACCTCTGACTTTTTAATTTCAGGGTGTTCTTTCAATGTCTTTTCGTATAAAGCCTTTATCTCTGCTTTCTCGGCTTTTTCCTGTAATCGTTGCGCCTTTTTTATAGGTGCGTTTTTTCTTTTTTGTGATAAATTCTTTTGCAACCTCATACTATGAGCTGCAAGTCGTTCCGCCTGTTCTTCGGTCTTGTGTGCCGCTTCAACAGAAGAATTTTCACGCTCAACCTCACGGATTTTGTTGTGTGCTTTTAATAAAACTCTGTTGCTTGCAAAGGTGGTTGAATTTTTAACAAAGGTGTATCGGTTATCACTTACCGGCTTTGCTTCATTCTCAAACTGTAACCGTGTCTTTGCCTTTTGCTTCTTTTCATCATACACACGCTGCCGTTTGATTTTGGTGTTATGGGGAGCTTTCTTTTTGGCTTTTTCGGCCTTATGATGCAGCCTTTCGGCTCGCTGTTCATATTTCTTTGTACGGTCAAACTGAAAATCCTCTTGCAGAGGAATTTCCTCGTCAAGATTTTCAGCATTTTCCGTTGTGTCCGATTTTTCTGTTTTTGCTGTTTCCGACTCGGCACTCTGTTCTGATGAAACGCTCTGCGCTGCTTCATCAGCCTTTGTATGCTCCTTTTGGTACAGTCGGTTTTTATTTTTAGGCTTTATGCCTTTTTTCTCCTGTGTACCTTTCGGGGCTGTGTGTTCCTGTCGTCCCAGCTTAAAATCGGTGTTCTTTTCCACAATATCAAACGCTTGCTTGTTTTCGTGCATTGCGTCCTGAATATTGTATCTTTCGCCCTTTGGTGCAGAGGGAGGCATATCCGCCTGAATATCTTTTGTACCGTCAGGAATATCCGTCTGCATTTCTGTTGTTTCTCCCGGAGAAATATTATCTGTTGTTTCTGCCGGAATTTCCTCCGCTTTATGTTCTTTGGGAACGGAAGCATCATTATCTGCAGAAATGGAATTGTCATTGTCTGCCCGGAATTTTTCAGCCTGTTTTCTTTGTGTTCCTTTTACCGATTCTGCCGTTTTAGGCTGTTCGGTATGACTTTCCGAATGTACGGGGATAGTTTCTTTTGTATCAAAAGCGCTATGCTCATATACGGGATTTTCTGCATTATTTATTAC
>JAXJPK010000007.1:0-20787 GCA_036311705.1 Clostridia bacterium | reverse complement strand
TACTTATTCTTTAAAGTGATTAGGTCCTCTTTTATTATTTCGCAAACCTTTGATTCATCTGCCAAAATAGCTTCATACTCGCCGATCTTTTCAAGTATGCCCTCATACTCGGACTCTATTTTCTCTCTTTCAAGTCCCGACAAACGACCAAGCTGCATCTGAACAATAGCTGTTGCCTGTAATTCATCAAGAGCAAATCTCTCACAGAGCTGTACTTTTGCATCAGCAATGGACTTGGATGCTCGGATTATGCGTATTACTTCATCAACATTGTCTATAACTATTTTATAACCCTCAAGCAAATGTGCTCTTTCTTTCGCTTTTCTCAAATCAAAGCGTGTACGGCGGATTATTACATCCTCCTGATGAGCAATGTAATAATCTATTATTTGCTTTAGGTTAAGCAGCTTCGGAACTTTATCAACGAGTGCAATTAATATAATACCGAAGGATTCCTGCATCTCGGTATATTTGTAAAGATTATTTAGTACGACATTTGCGTTCGCATCACGCTTTAGCTCTATAACAAGGCGAATATCCTCTGACGATTCATCTCGTGTTGAGGAAATTCCGTCCAATTTCCCGTCACGGACAAGCTCATTGATGTGTTTTTCCATCAACGCCTTATTAACCTTGTATGGGATTTCTGTTACAACAATTCTCTGCTTGCCGTTATCGTATTCCTCAATCTCTGCCTTTGCCCGAAGTGTTATCTTACCTCTACCCGTTGAATAAGCCTGGCGGATACCGCCCTTGCCCATTATTACACCACCCGTCGGGAAGTCCGGTCCGGGCATATACTTCATTAATTCCTCGATTGTTATCATCGGGTCATCAATGGCCGCAATTATTGCATCTATTGTTTCAGTTAAGTTGTGCGGCGGTATATTTGTAGCCATACCTACGGCAATACCGTTAGAACCGTTTACAAGCAAGTTCGGAAATCTTGACGGAAGTACATCCGGCTCTTTTCTCGTATCGTCAAAGTTTGATACAAAATCTACTGTCTCTTTTTCAATATCCGTAAGCATACTTGCAGATATTTTCGCCATTTTTGCTTCTGTGTATCTGTATGCTGCGGGAGGGTCACCATCAACAGAACCAAAGTTACCCTTGCCCTGCACAAGCGGATAACGCAGCGAGAACGGCTGTCCCAAACGAACCATTGCATCATATACAGATGCATCGCCATGCGGATGATACCTACCAAGCACATCTCCGACGGTAGTGGCAGACTTCCTGAAGTCTGCTTCATAAACTAAACCATCCTCATACATGTTGTATAGAATACGCCTATGAACGGGCTTTAAACCGTCACGCACATCAGGAAGTGCACGGCTTACAATAACGCTCATTGCATAATCTATATATGCCTTCTGCATCTCATTATTTAATTCAACGCCCACAATTTTCTGATTTTCTATAACAGACATATCAAAGGGCAATTCTTTTGATTTTTTAGCCATATCGGTTACCATTAAAACCTTTCACAAAAGTTGTTTGAAAACCGCTTCGCAGTCCTCTCACCATACACATAGTGTACATTTTTGGGCTAATATTTGTGAATTACAAACATTAAACCCAACATATATTAATTATACCATAAATCACTCAAAATTGCAAGCGAATATACTCATTTTATGTGTTTTTGTTTGTATTTTTTATCAAAAAAAGACAAGGGCGTTGCTTATAGCAACAGCCCCGTCATTTTTAGTATGCCTTAGCGGCATTATCATCATTTTCCGTCTTGGGAAGTTCTGTTAACATTGATGCCTTTATTGAATCAATCACTTCCTGATTAATCTTAATCTTGATGCCGTACTCCTCGCACAATGCGTCAAATATATCTTCTCTCTGCTTCTGTTCGTAACCCTGTGTTACAGCATCTTTGTTATCTCCCATTTCTGCAGGAAGTTCCAATCTCATAATGATATGATAACCGCTGTATGAGCCGCCCTCAACTTTTACATGCTCTTTTGTATATTCACCAGGCTTCAACGCAGCTGCCGCATCTTCAAATGCAGGATTTCCAAAGTCGCCCTCTGCGAATACATATCCTGTTTCTCCGCAGTTGTCGTTACCGTCGGAATCCTTATCCTCTGAATACTCTTTCATAAGAGCAACAAAATCGCCGCCCTCGTTAAGCTTTGCAAGAACCTCTTCGGCTTTCTTCTTTGCATCGTCCATGCTAACGCCATTAGCGTCATCAGCCTTTATAAGTATATGCTTAACGCACATATAGTTATCGTTGTAATACTTCTGAAGCTCCTCATCCGTTGCCTGCTTATCACCGATTTTTTCATCAATCTTTTCATTCACATATGAATAGTAAGCATTTGTTTGACCAAGCATATCAAGAAATTCTATGCTTGATGAGTTTTCTTCCATATACTTCTTGAACTTTTTATATCCACCGTTTGACGAAGCAATCTGTGATCTTATTTCCGTTCCCGATGCTTTGTCCTCATCTGTAAGCTCTATTTTCATCGCCTTTCCCAAAGCGTTATACTTGGCATATGATTCAATCATTTTCGAAACATTTGACAGACCTGTGTCAAAGTTATCCGCTCCACTTTCTATCATATTCAGTGTAGCAATATCACCCGCTGTAATCTTTTGGCCTCCAATTTCCATTGCAACCTTTTTCAAGCTGCCGTTTGCACCGCATGATGTAAGTGCTAACGAAGCTGCAGCAATAACTGCCGCTAATCTCATTTTGTTCATTATTTTGTACCTCTTTCTCTTAAAATAAAATATGATAAACTAATTATACATCATTTTGTTGGATTTTGCAATTCTTTTATCAAAATTAATAATTTTTTAACAAATTCAAGAACTCCGTTGTCCCTCTCCGTCATTTTGACAGACACTGCAGGCACATCAGATGAAAGGACTTTAACTCTGCCTTTAAACTTTCCGTCAAGTCCGAACACAACCTCAGGAGTTAGCCTGCCTTCCGCAAATTTCAAAGTGATTGTACGCTGTTTTTCAAGTATTTCAATACAGCCGACTTCCCTTGCAGGAATTTTTGTTGATGCAACAGCTATAATATTTAAAACAGGCTTTGGCATATCTCCGTAGCGATCGATAAGCTCATCGCAAATTTCAAATTCCTCCTCTTCGGTTTCGATTGATGCAATTTTTTTATACATATCAATCCGCTGCTGCGGCGATTCTATATACCGCTCGGGGATATATGCGTTAACACTTATATCTATTGAAACATCGTCTGTCTGATTGGTATTTATTCCCTTAGCCTCGTTTATGCTTTCACTTAATATCTTGCAATACATATCATATCCAACATTATCCATATGTCCGTGTTGCTCTCTGCCCAAAAGATTGCCCGCACCTCGGATTTCCAAATCACGCATAGCAATTTTAAACCCTGAACCAAACTCCGTGAATTCACGAATTGCACTCAATCGTTTTTGTGATACGGAGGACAATACCATATCTTTTTTATATGTCAAATACGCATAAGCCGCTCGATTGGAACGACCTACCCTGCCTCGTAACTGATATAGCTGTGCAAGTCCCATTTTGTCGGCATTTTCTATGATTATGGTATTTGCATTGGGTATATCAAGACCCGTTTCAATTATCGTTGTGCAAACAAGGATTTGTGTTGTACCCTTTACCATATCATACATTATATCCTCAAGCTCGGTTTCATTCATTTTTCCATGACCTACCGCAATAGATACATCAGGAAACTTTTCTTTCAGCCATTCAGCTTTATGGTATATTCCTTGAACACGATTATAAAGATAAAACACCTGTCCGCCTCTTGAAAGCTCATTGTTTATAGCGTCAAGAATTACATTTTCGTTATATTCAAGAACATATGTCTGAACGGGATACCTGCTCGCAGGCGGTTCGGTTAAAACACTCATATCTCTTACAGCGGTCATCGCCATATGAAGTGTTCTGGGAATTGGTGTTGCTGTCATAGTTAATACATCAACATTTGTTTTAAGCTCTTTTATTCTTTCCTTGTGTGCAACACCAAATCGCTGTTCCTCATCAACAATCAATAAACCGACATCACGAAACTTAACATCCTTTGATAACAGTCTGTGAGTTCCGATTATTATATCAATTCTTCCGTCAGCCAATTTTTTTAGTATCTCTGTCTGTTCCTTTTTGGTACGAAATCTTGACAGCATCTCAACCGTAACGGGGAAATCTGCCATTCGGCTTGCAAAGGTTTCATAGTGCTGCATCGCAAGTATAGTTGTGGGGCAAAGATAGATAACTTGCTTTCCGTCACAGACGGCCTTAAATGCCGCACGAAGTGCTACCTCCGTTTTCCCGAATCCCACATCACCGCAAAGTAGTCTGTCCATAGGTGCACTCTTTTCCATATCCGTTTTAACTTCTTCAATGCTGCGGAGCTGGTCTGTTGTTTCGCTGTAACGGAATGTATCCTCAAACTCTCTTTGCCAGGGTGTATCCTCGCTGAATGCATATCCCTTTACCTCTTCACGCTTTGCATAAAGCTTTATAAGTTCCTTTGCAAGTTCGTCCGTCGACGCTTTAACCTTTTGCTTTGAGCGAGTCCACTCCTGCGTGCCTAACTTGTTGAGCTTTACCGATTTTTCGTCACTCTTACCGCCATATTTATACAACAAATTAAGCTGGTCAACAGGCACATAGAGTACATCAGAGCCTCTATACTGTATTTTTAGGTAGTCTTTTGAAACGCCGTCTACAGTCATTTTCTGCAAACCGCAGTATTCGCCTATTCCATGTGCGGCGTGAACAACATAATCTCCTACCGATATATCGTTATACGATTTAATTCTGTTTGCATTTTCTTTCCGCCGTTTTTCCCGTGACTGACTGCTTCTGAAAATCTCCTGTTCCGAAACAAGTACAAACTTTATTTCGGGATACTCAAAGCCACCTGCACTGTTTCCCTTGATTATTACAATTTCGCCTTTTTCAAATTCGCCGTCTTGGCTTATCCTTGTTTTAATACCTCGTTCGTTGAATACACCGCATAGATTCTCGGCTCTGCCGCTTGTTGCAGCAAGCACCGCAACGGTATATCCGTTTTCTCTCCAACGAGCCAGATCATCAAACAAATATTCAAGCTTACCATGAAAAGAAATAGTTGTTTTTGAAATAATCGTTTCAAGGAACTTGAATGAAAAATCATTCTTTGTATGAGAAAGCATTTCAAGGGCAATAAGTTTTTTCGCTGATACCGACTCAATTATTTCAGATGCACTTTTATAAAAATCATCTTTTCCTGCTAATACAATTCCTTTATCTTTAAGGTCGGTCAATGCTTCGCCCCGTTCCCAAAGAAATGTTCTCATTCTCTCGCACACTCGTTTCGGGTCAATCATAAACACCAAAGAATCGCTGTCGAAATAGTCTGTCAATGTCGGAATGTGACCGTATATAAGCGAAATGTATTTATCTATTGACGGGAATGAGTACCGTTCGCCAAATGCTTCAATATCTGCTTCAAGAGTTTTAATATACTCGCTGTTCTCATCGCTTTTCCGCTTTGTATTTTTTAGTCTTCGCGTCAGTTCCAGAATTATTTCATCCCGCCTTTTGGGGCTGTATAATGCCTCCGTAACAGGAATTACACGCACAGACTCAACATTTTCAAGCGAACGCTGTGAATCAATATCAAAGCTTTTTATTGCGTCTATTTCATCACCCCAAAGCTCTATTCGTACAGGGCCTTCACTGTTTGGGGAATATATATCAATAATACCGCCTCTTACCGAAAACTGACCTATTCCCTCTATCATTTCCTCACGCTTATATCCGATTGCCAAAAACCGTTGAATTAACTCGGAAACATCATATTCATCACCCAATTTTAGTTCTATAATTGATGATTTAAACTTGTTTTTATCCGCTGTATAGCTCATCAACGCATCAACAGATGCTACTACTATTCCCCTGCCGTCTGTTATTTTGTCCAACACGGCAAGCCGTGCATTTTCCTTTGCACGGCCCATTGTTTCAATATTGTAAAACACATAATCCTTTGACGGGAACTGTACCGCATTATCAACATAAAGCTTCAAATCCGAGCATACAGCCCTCGCCTCCATATCACTATATGTTATAACCAGCACACTCTTATCCGATTTCTCCGATAAAGCTGCAATCAGCTGTATCTGTGCATTCTCTGCTACTCCTGCAACTGAAATCGGTGTGTTATTTAGATTTTTTACGATTGCTTCGTAGGGTCTGTAACCCTCAAGAATATTTACTAAATTCATTTATAATCACTTACCGTTATATTTATTCATAGCACTTTGGGCTCCTCTTGCAATAATTTCCATCGCCGCCTTGTAAGCCTTAATTATTGCCTCCTCCAAAATCGGTATTTCATCTTTTCCAAATCTGCCAAGCACATAGTCTGCAAGGTCATAATCCTGATGATTCGGTGCCCCTACTCCTATGCGAATACGGGGGAACGAGTCGGAATTAAGCATATATATAATAGATTTCAAGCCATTATGCCCGCCTGCACTGCCCTTTGGTCTTATCCTTATTCTGCCTGTATCAAGGGAAATATCATCACTTATTATTATGACATTCTCTATAGGAATTTTAAAGAAACGAACGAATTCGACTATGCTCTCACCGCTTAAATTCATATATGTTTGCGGTTTAACAAGGAATACTCGCTCACCGTTCACTTCGCCCTCACCGTATAATGCCTTATATTTAAGCTTTGTAACCTTTATCCCGATTTTATCAGCTATATAATCTATTGTGTGAAATCCGATATTATGCCTCGTCATTTCATACTGCTTACCCGGGTTTCCCAGTCCTGCTATCAGATACATATTAATCCATCCTCTCCGCTTCGGCAATATCTGTTTGTATCTGCCTTTTCAATTCATCTATGCTTGCAAATTTCTTTTCGTCACGAATACGGTTTTTAAACATAACGCTTACTTTTTCTCCGTAAATATCGCCGTCAAAACCAAGCAAATGGCTCTCCACCGTTATTTTATCCGCATTAAATGTTGGGTTATTCCCAACATTTATAACGCTTTTATATAACTTCTCACCAACCTTTGTATAACCGCTGTACACACCGTTTTCAGGTAATATCATATTCTCGTTATAACCCACATTCACAGTAGGAACACCGATTTTTCTGCCGTTTTGGAAGCCATATTCCACCACTCCTGATATAGTGAACATTCTGCCCAGAAATTCGTTGGCATCGCTAATATTTCCTGTTTCTATCATATGCCGAATAACCGTACTCTTAACGCTTATTCCATTGTGGATAATCTCTTCCGTTGCAAAAACAGAAAATCCTTTTTCTTTACCCAACTCACGCAGAAGATTAATATCTCCCTCCGCTTTATATCCAAATCTGTAATCATAACCTACAAACACAGCCTTGGGGTTGAGGGTACTTACCAACTCATCTACAAATTCGGACGGAGAAAGCTGCGAAAACTCTTTGGTAAAACTTCTTATGTAAGCAAAATCAAGCCCTGATTTTTCTAATATATTACATTTTTCTTGTTCATCGGTTATTAGCTTTACGGATGTATTCTTTATAACATTAAGAGTATGTTCCGAAAAAAGTAACACGCCGCTTTGGAGTCCGTTTTCTTTTGCATAATCTCTGCACGCATTTATAATTGACATATGTGCCAAATGCAGTCCGTCGAAATTACCTAACGCAACCGCCGTATTCTTAATCTCTCCATTGCGAATTACTCTCATTGGTATTCTCCCCTTTTAGCTCCAAAATGACTTTACAAGCACTAATTTTGAATCTATTATTTTTGAAATACATAAAAACCGTCCGTCCGTACCATAGAGTCTATAGCTTTGCCCCTCTGTTCCTGTACGCCAAGTCATACGAACACCGTTTACTATACTCTTCTCTTGCTTTTCATTTAGATGGATTTCAGGCAAGTCCAAAAACAGCGAATCAGTCGGTTTTAGTGCCGCTGATATATCATCAAGACTGTCAAGCTCGTCTATCGTGTATGCATCATCAATCAAAAATCCCGCTGTTTGAGTTCTGCGAAGCGATGCCATAACCGCACCGCATCCCAGTTTTGTGCCAATATCATCACAAAGCGAACGGATATATGTCCCCTTTGAGCATGCCACATCTATCCTTACTTTCGGTAGCGAAATATCAAGAACATCAATCGAATATATGTTAATTTTTCTCGGCTGACGCTCTATCTCAACACCTTCTCTCGCAAGCTCGTATAGTTTTTTTCCGTCTTTTTTTATTGCACTGTACATCGGCGGAATCTGTTCCTGCTCGCCAAGAAATGACAAAACCGTTTTTCTGACAGCTTCCGCAGTGACCTGAACCTCCGACTTTTCTACAACTGTTCCCGTTATATCAAGCGTGTCTGTTCGCTCACCTAAAATCAGCTCGGCAATATAGCGTTTCCCGCCTTTTATCAGCATATCAGCAGCCCTTGTTGCATTACCGATACATATTGGCAATACCCCCGTAGCCATAGGGTCGAGCGTTCCCGTATGTCCTACACGGCGTGTTTTAAACCGTTTACGCATCATAGCAACAATATCATGTGAGGTCTTTCCCTCAGGTTTATCTATAATTACTACACCATTCATTATATTGTTTCTCCGCAAGCCTCAACTATGAGTTTTTCTGCCGTATCTATGTCGGTATCCTTTATCCCGCAGCCTGATGCCTTAATGTGACCGCCGCCACCGAACTTCAAAGCAACCTCCGAAACATCCGCATCACCGTTTGAACGCAGACTTACTCGAATTTTACCGTCAAGTTCTTTTAAGGCAACAGCTATCTCTGTACCCCTTATTCGTCTTGGGATATCCACCAATCCTTGAACATCCTCCGGCTCCATATCAAACTGTGCCGCAAACTCTTTGCTTACTGCTACAGTTCGGACCTTTCCGTCGTAATACGAATGAATGTTTTTTGTCAGTTCAGCTTTCAAAAGCTCCGTTTCAATATCAACACAGTCAAACAATAGTCTTGCTATCTCTGCATGATTTATATTATGAGAAATCAATTCAGCGGCTATAGTGAGTGTTTTAGGAGAAACATTTGAATATGCAAACGAGCCTGTATCTGAACATATCGCAGTATAAAGATAACCTGCTATTTCATCAGTTATTTCTATGCCCATTTCAGAAAACAATAAAAACAATACTTCACCCGTCGCCGAAGCGGTATCTATTACGAGATTCTCTGTTCCGAACCTTGTGTTCGTTCTGTGGTGGTCTATATTAATAATTGGCTTGTTAGTATCAATCAGCACAGCCCGCTTTCCGATACGCTCAATATCACCGCAGTCAAGCACGATTACCGTATCGTGTTCCTGCATTGCTTCATCAAAAACCTCGACCTCGTCAGATATAAATTCAAGTCGAGGCTCAACCTCTTCTTCAGCTAAAATAACTGATTTTATGCCCAACTGTTTTAACGCACAACGCATTGCCTGGCACGATGCCACAGCATCACCGTCTGCACTTATGTGCGGCAAAATTATCACCGATTTTGCAGATTTAATGAGTTCTATTAATTCTTTCATATATCCCCACTCCAAGAAAAGCGGCATAGTTCTGCCGCTTTTGGTTATTTAATATTCTTTAATAGCTTATCAATATGTGAGCCGTGTTCTATAGAGTTATCCTCTTCAAAGATAAATTCGGGAGCATAACGCAGGTTTACTCGTTTACCGATTTCCCGTCTTATAAATCCTGCTGCACTGTTAAGCCCCTCCATAGCTCTTTTTTTCGTTTTCTCGTCACCCATCACAGATATATATGCTTTTGCATATCTTAAATCGTTCGTGACATGGACGGAAACGACGCTTGTCATAACGGGTATGCGTGAATCCTTCAATTCACGAATGACATTAGCCAACTCACGCATAACCTCGCCGTTAATCTTATCAATTCTTGCCATATTTTTATCAGAGAGTGTTAATTTCTCTCTACCTCCTGCATCTCAAAGCACTCGATTGTATCATTTTCTTTAATATCATTGAAATTCTCTATGCCAAGACCACACTCGAACTTCTCTGTAACTTCCTTTGCATCGTCCTTGAAACGCTTCAAGCTGATGATTTTTCCTTCGTGTATTATAATACCGTCACGAACGACACGGACAGATGCATTTCTTGAAATCTTGCCCTGTCTTACATAGCAACCTGCAACCATACCTGCATTCGGCACCCTAAAGGTCTGTCTGACCTCTGCATAGCCCAATACAACTTCTTTAAATTCCGGGTCAAGCATACCTTTCATAGCGGCTTCTATTTCCTCGATAGCTTGATAGATTACTCTGTACAGACGAATATCAACATCGTTCTGTGCACTCATTGCCAACGCACCTGCATCAGGACGCACATTGAAACCAACAATAATAGCATTTGATGCATTTGCAAGCATAACATCAGATTCATTAACCGCACCAACGCCGCCGTGAATCATTCTTACTCTTACCTCGTCATTAGAAAGCTTTTCAAGACTCTGCTTAACAGCCTCAACCGAGCCTTGAACATCGGCTTTAACAATGATTGGAAGCTCTTTCATATTACCTTCGTCAATCTGGCTGAACAAGTTATCCAAAGACACCTTAACAACAGAATTAAACTTATCCTCTTGAATATCCTGTTTTCTCTGCTCTGCAACATCTCTTGCAAGCTTTTCGTCTTTAACCGCAATAAGGTCATCACCGCCTGTAGGCGCTTCGTTAAGACCTTGAATCTCAACAGGTGTTGAAGGGCCTGCCTCTTTAACTCGTCTGCCCTTATCATTTGTCATTGCTCTGACATGACCGACAGATGTACCGCACAAGATAACATCGCCTTGTCTTAATGTACCGTTCTGCACAAGAACTGTAGCAACAGGGCCTTTACCCTTATCAACACGAGCCTCTATTACAGTACCCTTTGCCAATCTGTTCGGATTAGCCTTAAGCTCTTTCATATCTGCAACAAGCAATACCATTTCAAGCAAACCGTCTATATTAATCTTGTGCTTTGCACTTATCTCAACACAGATTGTGTCGCCGCCCCATTCCTCGGGAACAAGACCATGCTCCATAAGATTCTGTTTGACACGGTCCACATTTGCGTTTTCTTTATCAATCTTGTTGATTGCAACAATAATTTCAACATTTGCAGCCTTTGCGTGGTTAATAGCCTCAATAGTCTGCGGCATAATACCGTCATCAGCGGCAACTACCAAGATAGCCACATCTGTTACCTGTGCACCTCTTGCACGCATTGTTGTGAACGCCTCATGACCGGGTGTATCAAGGAATGTGATGTCACGGTCGTTTAATCTTACGCTATACGCACCGATATGCTGCGTAATTCCGCCTGCCTCGGTAGATGTGACACTTGTGTGACGAATTGCATCAAGCAGTGATGTTTTACCATGATCAACATGACCCATAACAACAACTACGGGCGGACGCTCAACAAGGTCTTCCTCCTTGTCCTCTGAATCAAACTCCATAAACAGTCTGTCTTCTTTTGACAGAACGATTTCTTTCTTTACTGTGATGCCAAACTCACCTGCTATGAGCTCTGCAGTATCGTAATCTATAGCCTGGTTTACAGTTGCTATTATACCCAACATCATAAGTTTTTTTACAACTTCTGCGACACCTTTACCCATTCTTGCGGCAAAGTCGCCTACAGTTATTGTATCGGGTACTTCTATTTCAGTGATAACAACAGGCTTGGGTTTATTGGCGTTTTTCTTGTCGTTCTCGTTCTTGAACGGCTTCTGACCTCTCTTGTCATTACGCTTATTCTTGTTCTTTTCACGACGATTTACTCCCATATCGTCAGCAAATTTTTCAAGACGCTCGCTCTTTTCATACTTTGCCAAATCAACATTTGCAGTTCTTGTATCAACAGTTCTGCTTTTCTTTTCACTCTTAACAACAAACTCTTCAGATGCATCGCTTGTGTCAACAGCTGACATATCAACTCTTACGCCCGTCTGTTTCTTTGCCTGGGTATGATGTTTTTTCTGCTTTTCTTTCTTTTCTTTTTCCTCTGCCTTACGCTTAGCCTTTGCTTCAGCCTCGCTTGCCTCACGAGCCGCTTTTTTCGCCTCGGCTTTGGCTTTCTCCTCCGCCTCACGAGCAGCCTCGAGTGCCTTTGCCTCTTCCTCGGCTTTAGCCTTTTCCTCAGCAATTCGCTTTTCTGCCGCCTTTATGGCATCAGCCTTAAAGCCTTCTATTTCTTCAACTGTAAAAGTATTAGACTGAGTCAACAAATCCACAACCATTGCAGCCTGCTCGTCTGTTATAACACTTGTGGAGCTCTTTACAATCTCACCATGTTCGGCAAGCTTTGCAATAACCTCCTTATTTACAGCCTTAAACTTTTTTGTTATTTCTCCAAGTTTAGTTGCTAATGTCTCTGCCATTCCACATCACCCTTTCTCTATTTCACTCGATACACTAAATATATCACAAATCGCTTTTGCGAAATTCTCGTCATTTACCGAAACGACTGCCCGAGGAGCTTTTGCCCCAACATAATGGCCAAGTTCGTCCATATTTGAATACTCAATAAGTTTTATTCCATAAAAGTTACACGAATCCGAGATTGCTTTTTTCGTGTTTTCAGATGCATCCCCGGCAAGAATAACAAGCTGTGCCATACGAGATTTTATCATTTTCTCGCATATGAATGTACCTGTTGATACCTTGCCCGCACGCTTTGCAAGCCCAAGCATTCCGAGTAGTTTATTCAAAGCATTTCCTCCACTCTGCGATAAATCTCTTCCTCACTGCAGCAGGCAAGATTCCTTTCCAATATGTGCTTTTTGTGAGCCTTTGATACACATTTTCCATCACGGCATATGTATGCTCCACGCCCCGTTCTCTTTTTATTATCATCAATAACAAGTGAAGCATTATTCTCATCACAAATTATACGGATAAGCTCATTTTGAGGACGGTGTTCTCGGCATGCCACGCACATTCTGATAGGTATATAGGTCATATAATCACCCGTTTCTCTTATTCTCCTGCACTAATATCTATCTTCCAGTTTGTCAGCTTAGCCGCAAGTCTGACATTCTGTCCCGATTTTCCGATTGCAAGTGAGAGCTGATATTCAGGGACGGTAACCTTTGCACTCTTTTCCTCCTCGTTGATTTCACAGGAAAGAACCTTTGCAGGTGACAATGCTGCCGTTATAAACTCTGCAGGATCTTCACTCCACTTAATAATATCAATTTTCTCTGTCTTAAGCTCATCATTTATGGCTTGAACTCTCATTCCCTTTGAGCCTATACAAGCACCTTGAGCATCAATATCCGGGTCGTTTGAGAATACGGCAATCTTTGTTCTTGAACCGCCCTCTCGTGCAATACCCTTTATCTCAACAATGCCCTGTTCAATTTCAGGTACTTCCTTTTCAAAAAGCTTTTTCACAAGTCCCGGATGAGTTCTTGAAAGCAAGAATTGAGTACCTCTGTAATCAGTTCTTATGTCGCTTACATAAAACTTCATAACTGCACCCTGGCTGTATTCCTCACCCTCGGGCTGCTCTCTTTTCGGAAGTATTGCCTCAACATCTTTATATTGGTCTAAATGAACATATATCTTTTCGCCATCATCTGCCATAACCTTACCGGTCACAACACCAATAGCATGTTCGGAATGTTCGTTTGTTAAAACGCCTCTTTCCGCTTCTCTAATACGCTGTGTAACAACCTGCTTCGCAGTCATCGCACTCATTCGTCCAAAATCTTTCGGTGTTACTTCCTCGTTCACAACATCTCCGATATTGTATTCGCCCGAAATCTTTCTCGCGTCCTCAAGTGATATTTCTTCTCTTGTGTCCTCCGCAAGCTCAACAACTGTTTTCTGTGCATAGACATGAATATCACCTTTTTTTCTGTCTATTGAAACAAGCACATTCGGAGCGTCGTTCTTGCCCTTGTAATAATTCTTTTTGTAAGCCGCAACAAGTGCCGCCTCCAAAGCATCAAATATTACATTATCATCTATTCCTTTTTCAAGACATAAATCCTTAATTGCATCAACCAATTTACTCATTTTAGTATCTCCTTATTTATCTTAAAAAACAAATTTCAATCTTATATAAGCTGCATCCTTAACGGGTATTTCTACCGTTTCGCCATCGCAGTTTATGACAGCCGTTTTGTCATGGTAATCATCAAGTATTCCTGAAAACTCCTTTTCACCGTTTCTCGGTGCATAAAGCTTCACTTCAACTTCTCTGCCCTTATAGTATAAAAACTCCCGTTCCTTTTTCAATTGTCTGTCAACACCGGGTGATGATACTTCAAGAGAATACTCGCTGTCTATTATATCCTCTTTATCAAGCACAATTTCTATTGCTCTTGAAAAAGCTTCACATTCATCTATTCCTACACCCCCATCACGGTCAATATAGTAACAGAGAACGCCGCTTGCATACGAAACATCAACAATATACACACCCTGCGATTCGGCTGTTTTTTCGCCGAGTTCCAATGCAATGTTTTCAATTTTATTTGCCATATCAGCCTCAACCTTTTTTGATAATAATTAAAGAGTGCGTCACGACGCACTCTTAGAATTCAGTCTGTTTTGAGCATCTGCTGCCCAAAAGTCACAATATTCCAAACACTGTAATCATACCACAAATCAAACCATTTGTCAAGTGTTATCATTACATATCGTTATTTTGTACAATTTTAAAGAATTATACCATAATCAGTTATACGATAACACCCAATTACTCGACAGGTGCAGCAGTATTCTCTACAGGTGGAGTGTATGTCTGAACGACTCCATTTATCAGGCAAAGCTCGTCATTTGTGATTTCCGACGGTTTTTTAGCTGAAAGTGTTGCCACACTCGTTGTTCTGACATATCCACCGGTAGTCATATATCCGTCCGCTGATAAAGACGGAGTCAGGTTTGGTTTTGCGTATGATATTTTTGATGTATCGGCATTTTTAAACATTTCCTCTACCAACGCTTTAAGATGTTTCATATTAGGTACAAGAACATCTCCATTTGCACTCTCATACATATTGTCACCGGGTATTGTTTCACTTCTTATTCCCGCAGATGTGAAATTCACAAGATATTTTGAATACTTAATAACATCACCTATTGACAGGTTTGTATCAATTTCATTCATTATATCCGAGAATATCGAGGGAAGCTTATTAATAAGTGCAATATTAAGCTTCTGCTCAACAAGCGATTTAACAAACTCCTGTTGCATTTTTATTCTGTCCTCATCACCATGAACATATCCCTTTCGGATATGGGTTACGGGGTCCTCGTTACCCTTTCTGTATCTCAAAAGATGCACAACCTGTTCGCCGTTGAGGTCATATGTGCCAGGAGGAAGATTTATATGCAAATCCTGGGCAGGGTCATCATAAACCATGCCAACACCGTCACCATAAAGGTCGGGTATGGTAAAATTAATCGGGCCTAACGAATTAAACACCTTCTCCATAGTTGAGAAAGAGAAATCAATATAGTAGTTAATTGGTACACCGGTAAGTCTTGAAACAGCCTCACAAGTTGCAAGTGCACCACCAATTTTTCCGTCTTTAGAAAATGCGTGAGCTGCATTTACCTTTTGGTATCTGTTTCCGATAAACATTCTTAAATCTCTCGGAACGGACAGCATATTTACAGTATTATTCTCTGTATCATATGATGCCAGCATAATTGCATCTGTACGCAATCCATCTGCATCGGTACACATAACAAGTATGTTTATCGTCCCTCCCGATACGAGGGTTAGCTTTGTTTCTTCCTGAGCCTGTCGTCTTGCACCGCCCGTAAAGTCAAAACCCATAAGCACGAAAAACGCAAGAACAATAAAACACAGTGCCGCCCCAAGCGACTGAAAATATTTTTTCAAAAAACTCTTATTCACCGTTTATTACCTCTTATCCAAGCTTTAGTATATTATCCACCGCTACTGTTATTCCAAGCTTTGCCGATTCATATGTCAAGCCACCCTGCATATACGCAATATACGGCTCTCTTATCGGTGCATCAGCCGAAAGTTCAATCGAAGCACCTTGAACAAATGCACCTGCTGCCATAATGACTTGGTCCCTATACCCCGGCATATCCCAAGGCTCGGGGACTACAAAGCTGTCAATAGGTGCACCCTTCTGTATCCCCTGAATAAATGCAATCATTTTATCCTTATCACCGAACTTAACAGACTGAATAATATCGTGCCTATCCTCATTCGGTTTGGGGTCTGTTTCATAGCCAAGTAAATCAAATACCGATGCACACAATACCGCTGTTTTCATAGCCTGCAAAACCGTATGCGGAGCCATAAACAAGCCCTGATATGCTTGACGGTTAAATCCAAGCGTTGCACCACATTCACGACCGATGCCAACACAGGTCATTCTATACGAGCACAGCTCTATCAAGTCTTTTTTACCTGCAATATAGCCACCTGTCGGTGCAATTCCGCCGCCGGGGTTTTTGATAAGCGAGCCTGCTATTAAATCCGCCCCAAAGTCTGTCGGCTCGGATATATCCGCAAATTCGCCATAGCAGTTATCAACAACGCATATTGTTTCGGGAGATATGCCCTTGACAAAAGATACTATCTCACCAATTTTTTCGGCACTGTATGTAGGCCGCCAACCGTAGCCTTTTGACCTCTGAATCATAACCGCACGCATTTTCTTGCTCTTTAATGCGGTTTCAGCCGCTTTATAATCAACCTCACCATTAACCAAGTCCAACTGCTCATAGTTAATTCCAAAATCTTTTAATGAGCCGTCTCCGTCATTACCTGCTATACCGATAACCTCCTCAAGGGTATCATACGGCTTACCGGTTAATGCAAGCAGTGTATCGCCGGGGCGAAGTATGGCATAAAGCATTGTAGAAAGTGTGTGTGAGCCATTCACCCAGTTATGTCTTACAAGAGCGTCCTCCGCACCGAATACTTGCGCATAAATCTTATCGAGTGTATCTCTGCCATCATCATCATATCCATATCCCGTTGTCGGCACGAAATGGCGTTCAGAAACCTTATTATCAGAAAAAGCTTTCATCACCTTCAGCTGATTTATTTCCGCAATCGTCTCAAGCTCTTTAAATTTAGCTGAAATATTTCTCTCGGCCTCTACGATTAAATCTATTGCACGGCGAGATACCCCGAAGGCATTTGCCATATACTCTTCTCTGTTCACTATTGTCACCTATCTGTTTGTTTATTATGTTTTAGTCTTATAATTATCACATAGTAATTATATCACACGCCCCGTATTTTGTCAACAAAAAAGGGGCTGATTCAAAAGCCGTCCGCTTTTGGTCTGCCCCGCTCTTTTTTCAGGTTTTTAACATCCACTCATTCGGGATATGTAAATTTATATGTATCACGCATATCATAAAATCCAATAAAATCCTTGTGTATAACGCCGTCAATGGTAAATTTAACAAACCGTATTCCCTTTATAGATGTCAATGTATTTACAATTTGATAAATAAACAGCTTTTCAATATCACGGTTATAATTAACCTTGTCCTTTACGGCTGAATTGATATCAACATATGCAATATTATCTTTTACCCGTACAGAAAGGCAGTTTTTGATGTTCGGGATAACACGCCTGATATTATCATTATCATCACGCCCCAAAACGAGTTGTTCTATAGCCGATTTTGCCATATCTTCCGTACCTGCATCAATTATTTGTGTATCGTACGGCAGAAGCCGCATAAGCCTTGAATCCACGAAATACAGCTTTGTCGGAACGGTCGGAACATCGTCATTTTTTGAACACGCAACCCCAAGCATTGATATACCCGAAACCAAAATAAACAAAAACACAAGTTTTCTCATCTTTATTCCTCCATATACATAATGTATATGAAAGATAAAAACAATTTATGACTGAATTCTATAGTTCTGCCGCATTCTTAATTGCCTTTGCAAGCTGGTCAGGGCATGAGGTACCTCGACCGTTGCAGTTAATCCCCTCAAGTCTTTTCACAACCTCTTCTGCTCTCATACCCTCGCAAAGAGCACCTATACCCTGTGTATTTCCATGACAGCCCCGTATAAATTTAACATTATGCACAATGCCGTCCTCTAATTCAAACTCAACAAGCGCTGAACAAACGCCTCTGGGTGTATATGAATATTTCATTTTTATCTCACCTTCTCGATATCCAAAATGCAGGGGAATACCCCTGCATTTCGATTTAGTTATTCTTTGTTGTTTTTTTACGGTCAGCCGCAGCTTGTGATTTTGCTTCTGCCTCTGCCTCTTTCCATGCAGCCCAGAATGTGCTTGCAATAAAGATTGAAGAATATGCACCTGCCAAAATTCCGATAATCAGCGGGAACGCAAACTGCTTGATTGTTGTAACACCCAAAATGTAAATCAAAACAATAGTTATAAGTGTAGTGATAGTTGAGTTGATTGTACGACCAAGTGTTTCTCCAATACTTCTGTTAGTCATATCTGTGATTGACTCGTTGCGTCTGCGTAGTTTTTTATTCTCTCTTATTCTGTCAAAGATGACGATTGTATTGTTAATCGAATATCCGACAACAGTAAGCATAGCCGCAATAAATGTTGTATTTATTGCTATGTTTGTTATAGTATAAACTGCCGCCATAACAAGAACATTCAATGCAAGCGTGCATACTGCCATAATACCGCTTCTCCAGTCAAATCTGAAGATGATATATACAAGAATGAACAATATTGCAAGAAGTGTGAATGAAAGTGCCTTGCCCTGAACTTCTTTACCAAAGCTCGGGTCTGCTGACTGTGCACTTACTAATGCTTCATCATTCAATGAATACTGCTTCTTTAAAGCATCAAAAGCTTTGTTCTTGTTTGCCTCGTCATTAGCTGTATCGTTTGTTGAGGGAAGCTTTATAACAGCCACACTGTTTGATGAACCCTCCTGAACTATTGCGTCAAGACCTGTTGCATCCTCTACAAGCTTTTCAACATCGCTGTTCTTAAAGTCTGTTCCGACATTCACCTGCATTCTTATTCCGCCGACAAATTCAACATCAAAGTTAAATCCGCCGTGAACAAAATACATTATTATTCCTGCTACGATTATAGCCAAGGGAAGCAAAAGGAATTTTACTTTATTCTTTGAATAATCAAATGTCTTATTCATTTTCTTTACCTCCCGTTACTTTATTTATCTTACAGAACAAGCTTCTGTTCTTTATTCCAATGTTTACAAGCTGTTTCATAAGGAACTTTGTGATTACGATAGCTGTGAACATTGAAAGAACTACACCTATACCAAGTGTTGTTGCAAAGCCCGTAACAGTACCGATACCTGACATATACAATACAACACATGAAATAATTGTTGTTATATTTGAGTCAACAATCGCAGAGAATGCTTTAGAGAAGCCTGATTCTACAGATGCACGAATGCTCTTTCCTGCTCTTATCTCTTCCTTAATTCTCTCGAATATGATACAGTCCGCATCGACAGCCATACCTATTGAAAGCACAACGCCTGCAATACCCGACAGGCTCAAGTTTACTCTGAACACTCCCATTGCAAGACATATAAGACCTACATAGATAAGCAGTGACAAGTCTGCAACAAGACCGGGTATTCTGTACATAACAACCATAAATATCATAATAAGAACGATACCGATTATTGCAGCCTTCAAGCTGTTTGGTAAAGCGTCACGGCCAAGCTCGGCACCGACTGTTTCCTGTGTTATCTTTTTCATTTCAAACGGAAGGTTTCCCGAATTAATCTGGCTTGCAAGCATTGATGACTGCTCTGCTGTGAATCCGCCTGTGATTACGCATGATGCACTGTCTATTTTCTGTGCAACTCTCGGGTCTGAAACCATATTTTCATCCATATAGATCAGGATTTTATTTTTTCCGTCCGGCTGTGCAGCTGCCTTCGCTGTTGCATCAGCGAACTTCTTTGAACCCTCTGTTGTAAAGTTTACTGTTACATAGAACTGCTGTGCACTTGTATTATCGGGACTACCGTAAATGCTCTTTGCACTCTTTATGTCCTCACCGTTAAGTACAACATTACCATCAGCATCACGGAATGTAAGCTTGGCTACATTTGAAAGCAGTTCAACTGCCTTGTCTGTGTCTGCTGCTGTTGTGCCGCTTGATTCTCCATCTGCTTTCGGAGCACTGCCGTTGGGGATTTCGATAGTTATCTTTCCGCCCTCGTTAATTGAGATACGGCTCTCCGTGTAACCCTCACTGTTAAGACGAGTTTCGTAAATAGACTTTACTGCCTCCATCTGCTCCTGTGTCGGATTGTCTGTTTCTGCCTGGAAGGTTATAACAGAACCACCTGCAAGGTCAATACCCTGTCTGATACCCGTTTCTGAGCTTAGCATACCGCTGTATTTCACGCTCATAGTGCCGGGCAAACCACATATTGCCACAACATTCAGCAATACTGCCACAACCGCAACAAGACAGAAAGTAACAATACTTTTCTTTTTCATTTGCGTCTCCATTCCTTTCTCTATAGGTAGCCATTAACCACCCATTATAAAATATAATGGTATTATACAACATTTTTATCAGTTAGTCAAGACATTCATTAATTTTTTATATAAAACGCCCGTTTTATTCCGCAAAAAGAAGGAGATGTAAAAAAGCAGTGCCGATCGTTTGACAGCAAATTTATATATTTCAATATGAATTTGTTGTCAAACTACGAACGAAAACCGTCCCTCACATACCAATGTATAGCTTCGGGATAACCCTCATAGCTCTGCTATTCGGCGGTTTTCGTCCGTTCTGCAC
>JAXJPK010000006.1:0-11656 GCA_036311705.1 Clostridia bacterium | reverse complement strand
TGGGGAGTGTCCCCTGTTCTGTCTATGGACTTTCTTGATAAGAACTATGATAAATTCGACAGCTTCAGCAACAGCTTTGAAAACGAGGCGTATTATGCGGTAGCACCTGAATATAAGGAAGCATACTGGTACACTACAAGTACAGAAAAAAACAGGTATATTTCCAACGGTGACAGCTACGGCGGAATGTTAAGTGCTACACAGTATATGGTAAAGAATTCGGGCTTGTCCCTGTATGAGAATCAATATGACGAAAGTGGAGTTCTGCAAAAACCTGCCGTTAATGTTGATTCCGAAACTACAGTTGATGGCGCACATGAGGTCATGACAGGTGCAATAAGGGAAAACCTCGTAACAGGCAAGCAAACAGATGGTTGGTCGGGCTTTAATACGGAGCTTACATTTGCTACTGATCGCAATCAGAATATAGACGATTTGACGGTCGTGTCTGATGCATCAGACAGTACAAATCATGTTGCCAAGCTTGCACCTGAGTCCGGCGACAATAGCTATAGTTCATATTTCGGCAGAAACTCGGCGGCTCTTGTTGACAGAAAGACGAAAATGTCATACAAAATAAAAATCGAGAGCGACCAAGCCGATTCCCGTCTCGGTATTACAAAGGACTGGAATATTGAGAATATAAAAGATGTGAGCGGTAAGGACCTGAAGCATTTAGCAAATGCCCTGCAATTTGTAAAGGTATATACATATACTCAAGAGAGAGCATGGTTCGACGCTGTGCGTTTTGCCAACGGCAAAATTTATCTTGCAGGTGACGAGGTCGGCACATACGATAAGAATAAATGGTACACTGTGGAATACACCCTTGATACGGAAAACTCATCAGCACCGAAAAACGGTCTTGTTATAAAGGATGGCGAGGGCAACACGGTTTTAAATATTCCCGAACAGGCGATTACATTAGATTCTCAAAAGAATATGGGCAGAGATCTTGGTGAGTTAGTGGGAGGTACCAACAATCCGTTATGCAATACCGATTTTGCGTTTAATGACCGCTCAAGATACGGATACTTTATTACGGCTCACAGTAATTCATCTGTTAAGACTGTTGCATACATAGACGATATTGATTTTGCAACCGAAACATATTATGATGAGCAAGGTGCTGTAATAAACAGCAAATTAGCAAAATTCCGTGATAACTATAACTTCCCATACGGCAGAATGGCAGGAGGCTCGGCAAATACATTCCATTGGAAAAAAGCTATAGGCGACGCTAAAACCCGAGAGAGGGGCAAGCGTTATGAGAGCGATCCCTACGGCATTACCCGTGCTACCTGGGGCTTGCCCGAATGGATGAAGTTTGTAAATTACATGAACCCTAAGGCGGAAAGTTCATATGTAATTAATATTAATGACAGCAATCAGGATATTATAGACCTTATCGAGTATCTGACCGCCGACGGCGATATTGACAACAACGGCATAGACTGGTCGGCACAGCGTAAAGCCGACGGCGTGGAAAAGCCTGCGAGAATTTCTTTCTGGGAAATTTCAAACGAGCCCGATCTCATGAGCCGTGTCAATGTGAACTGGAAGGTTGTAAAGAAGGATTCTGAGGCTGAGGCGGCAGAAAATGCAAAGGCGGAAGCAAATTCGAGTTATGTACCAAGACTGACGGTGGGCGAATTTCTCAATCGTGCAGGAGAGATAGTGGAGATATTAAAGCAGTATGCTCCCGATATCCCCATTGCGATACCTACTGATACATCCGAATACTCCAAACCAAGTTCGAGTAGTGTATGGACAGATGACATTGTTAAAGCGGACTGGATTGCGGATTGTGATTATATTTCATACCACTCCTATCAGAACAATAGCAATACAACAGGTACGGTAGCGCCGTATCAGATTAATAAGATTATACAGAGTGAAGCGAGCAAAAATAAAAATCTGAAAATTGCATACACCGAGCACGGTACAAGACACCCTTCCAAGCGTGAGTATTATTACAGAGGTATAGGCCTGTCGAGTGCATTGGATGAGTCGGTGTACTTTAACAGAATATTCAATGACCCAAATGTTGTATATGCAAATCAGCACAGTTATAATCTCTATCCCAACCCCTGGGGTATAGGATATGAAAAGGACGGCGAGTTTTACGCAGGAGCGTCCTATAAGCTTATGGATATGTATTATAAAAACGGCGTAGGTCAGGTTTTGGGCTCAACTATTGATGGATATGCAAAGACATATGATGATATCGCGACAGAATCCGGTTGGGACCATAAAAATCAAACATGGAAAGACGGAAAATACGGATATACTTGTTCTGCGGTATTAGGCAGGGACGGAAGTCTGAATTTGTTTATAAGCAATCAGCGTAATCATACATTGAAATTAAATCTTAACCTTAATGAGAAGTTTGAGAGATATGAGGTTACAAAACAAGAGACAATAACAGGTAATGCTGAAGACGATACCATGTACTCCTTTGACGGACCCTCGAATATAGCCGTAGAGTGGGATGAGAACGGAAACGGTACTAAGTACGAGTTGCAGGAAAGATATGAGATGGTTTATGATACCAAAACTGATGTAACTCGTGATAATATAACGATTTCACCCTATTCGGTAACGCTCATTAAGCTTGAATCGGATAATACCGTAACTCCCGTTGTTGCAAGCTATAAGGGACAGCAAAGACTTGATTTTTCAGGTGTGGTAGGAAGTGCTCATAAAGAAACAACGCTTCTTGTTACAGATAAATCCACAGGCTTGCCTGTTTATACTCATCAGATAACGGCAGAGCTTAACGGTAATTATAGATATAATTTTGAATTCCCTGAGGACATAGATAACTATGAATTCAGAATTAATTTAGGCGGCGAGCTTAAGATTCTCGATTCCTCGGATTTTATTAGGATTTCAGACCCCGCAGCTCTGTTTAAGTTCACAACCGAGGTTAGCGGCACAGGTATTAATATAACCATTAATAACCTATATAATATGCTCAATGTTAATCATGCTGTGTTGGCGGCTGAATTTGGTGCAAACGACCGCCTCGCAGATATGAAAATTCTGACGAACAACTCTAACACTGTATTGGGTAACGGAGCAAACTCCTTCTCCATGACAGGCTCGTCAGGTAAAAGCTACAAGATTTTATTCTGGGAAAGCTTGGACAATGCCCGTCCTTTAGCTACAGAGAAATGTGTAAGCATTGAATAAAAGGAAGAAGAAAGGACGATGTTTATGATGAAAAAATTCATTTCACTTTTGGCGTCAGCGGCTATCGCGGTATCGGTTATACCTATGGCGGTTTTCGCAGAGGGTGAGACAAACGGGGAAACAGAAACTCCGATAGTGGAGAGAAGCTTGAAGCTTAACAGAGATGTTGTTATCCGTGAGGAAATCCCCAAGGAGATGTTCGGATATAACTCCGAAAACAGTAGAAGTTCCTATGTAGGCGGTCTTTCAGTCAGATCCAGAAATACCAACTTTCTTATGCTTGATGATGAAACTGTAAATCCCCAGGCGTTGGAGGACTTAAAAGACTATCCGTTCTGCCATATTAGATTCGGAGGAACATCAGTTCAGAATCGGTATTGGAAAGAGAATCTTGGGGCACTTTATGAGAGACCTGTGGTCGTTACCCCAACCTTCGATAAAGATGGTTCATTTACAGGTAAAAGCCGTAATGATACATATTCAGGTTTAAGGCACTATATTTCAAATTATCAGACTACAGATATGAAGCCTGATGGCGGATATGTTTCAGATATAAAGATGTTTCAGGAGTTTGACCCTGATGTTTCGTTTACCGTGACGCTAAATGTTCTCAAAGATACATATGAGAATAATATAGACCTTGTTGAGTTTTTGACAAGTGATGGGGAAACAAACCCTAACGGCGGCGAAAACTGGGGGCTTAAAAGAAAGCAGATGGGCATTGATAAAGTCAATCTCTATGCTTATGAGCTCGGCAACGAAAATGACCTGGCAAAATATTCAATAACAGAAGAAATAAATATGGTAAAGAAAATGGTTGCAGGAATACGCTCAGTTGATAAGGAAACTCCTATTGCGGTTGCTATTTCTACAAGTGATACGGGTTCTGTCGGCGTTGATTTCCAGAGACGATTGCTTATTGAGTGCGGAGATATAATTGATTATTTCGTTGTCCATAAGTATTTCACATATAACAGCGTTACGGCAGTTTGTGAGCCTACTCTGCGAAATCTTATAAACGATATTGAAAAGTTTGGAGACCCCGAAAGACATAAGATATTGTTTACAGAATACAATACGGGATGGATTACAAAAACTACGGATTGGTGTAAGAATACTTCCATTTCATCGGCAGTTACTATTGCCGATTACATGATAAGAATGATGAATTATCCACAGGTAATAGAATGTGACTTCCACGCATTAAACTGCGGAGGCGGAGATAGCGATTCCACGAGATATTTCGGAACTATAACGGGTAAAGAGGCTTATGGCCGTGACGGCGGTCCCTGGTGGTCATACTATACTGACTATGACGGGGATGTTAAGCCAACTGCTCCGTTGGATATATTAAAGCTTATGTATCAGGGCTCCAAGGATGCAAAGATGATAGGTGTGGATTTGGAGAATTTTGAGTTAGGTAGAGGCGCTACAGTTTCGGCGTGTGCATTTGAAAGACCGAACGGAGATATCCTTCTCTATGTAGCAAATCTTGAACAGGCAAGTGGAGCTCAGATTAACCTTGAAGATTCGGGTTATTACCTGAAAAAGAAAACGGATATTTACGGTACAAACGGTATGTATTCAATGAATTTTCACGGTGTTAAGGAAGTTAAAATCGAGGAAACAAATTATAAAACATTTGATGAGTGCAAGACACTTAATTTAAGACCTGTGTCGTTCAGTGAATTTGTTCTGGCACCGATTAAATAAGAAAGCAGGCGGAGGTTATTATGAAAAAATTAATTAGCTCACTGCTCGCCGCAACAATCTGCGGCAGTATGTTAGCCGCATTTCCTTTAGGCGCCGGGGCAGCGTATGAGGACACGGAGCTATTTACTACAGAGGTTATATGTCTTAAAGAAGCCGACTATAACATGCTCGATCAGAAATTTACCACAATAAGCCTTAAGGATGTGGCGAATAACGGTTATGTGGATGAAGTGTCCAACGACGGAAAAAGCGGCTGGACAGATGAGGGCAGCAAAAACGATATGCGTCATTTTACATTCAAAGGTTTAACTAAGTTTAAGGGCGTACCCTTTGATCTTGTTGACCCTGATGAGAATGACGGCAAAGCTGTCGTAACATGTGCAGGTCGAGGTGCAACATTCGTGCCTTATGAAAATGAAATTCCTATCGGACATAAGGCTGCAGGTTTGTATATCCTTCATGCCCACGCATGGAACTACGGCGACGGCGATAAGAAAGGTCAATATACTCTCGTTTATGATGACGGTACTTCAGCAACGGTTGAGTTGTATGAGAACGAGAATATCCACAACTTCTGGGGTGCGGCAGATTATGCTACATCGCAGTGTGTATGGAAGGGCAAGCATCCCAACGGACAGGAAAATGCAATACAGATGTTTGCGATGTCCAACCCCTACCCTGAAAAGACCATAGAGAAAATGTATGTTGCATCTATGGACGGCGGTACAAAATCATGGCTTCATGTATTGGGTGTAACACTCACGGACAAGGGTCCATATCTGCCGGATATGGGTATAGTTGATATTACAAAGCCCTCAACCGCATCATGGATTAAGTATGACGCTTCAAACTTCATAGCTGAAGGCACAGCGCTTGATGCGTCAAATCTTTTGGAAAAGCCTGCGGGCAAGCATGGCGTACTTAAAGCTTCCGGCGAGAATTTCGTGTTCGAGGACGGAGTGAAGTTCAAGTTCTGGGGCGTTGATGTTAATTATGTAGATGCTTTTGCCGATAAGGAAACGGCAGACAAGGTAGCAGATGATATTGCAAGACTTGGCTACAATCTTGCGAGAATAAGAGTCGATGTTAAGACGGCTGACGATAAAAAAATAGATGCAATTCAGTATTTGATTTCAAAACTCAAAGAAAACGGCGTATATACATATCTTGCACTTAACGAGGATGTGGATTTAAACGGATTCTTTGATGAGGAGCTTATAAATGCCCAGAAAGAGGGTATCAGAAAGCTTATAGGTACGACTAATAAGTACACAAATACGAAGCTTGCAGAGGATTCGGCTTTGGCAATGCTCGAATTTATGCCCGATTTGAACCTGTACTACCTCAATCCCGATGCAGTAAGCACGGTGAATGAAGAGGAACTGAGAAATCGGTTTAATGTATTTCTTAAGGAGAAGTACGGAAATACAAAGGCTCTCAAGGCTGCATGGAGCGCTCCCTCAAAGAAAAATCCCTGGTCAAACAAGACTGAAGTTTCTTTGGCGGAGGACGAGAATATAGAGGACGGTACAGTAATTTTTAACAGGTTCTGGCGTAACAACTCTATATATACGGATGCTCGTAATGTTGATGTTCGTAAATTCTTTGAGGATTTACAGTTGGATTATTACAACGATATGAAGACATTCTGCTCCGAGTTGGGATACAAGGGTGTTGCAACCCTTAACAGTAACCCTCAGGAATATAATGAGCAGGGCGAGGCATACATAAACTCCAAAACAGATTTCATTGCGAGAAATGCTATATGGATTTATAACTATCATGGTGATGATGTTAAAACTCCCATATATTTCAATAACAAAGTTCAATCATCTCTTTCAGATAACGATTTAGGAGTTATCGGAAAACTGACACGCACAAGATTTGCAAATAAGCCCTATGTGGTGTCTGAATGGAACACCGCATGGGCGACCAATAACCCTGGTGAGGATTATGTTGTTATGGCTACAATGGCTGCAAGGCAGAATTGGAACCCCATAACATACAGCTATTCTTCAAAGTATTATACATCAGACAGCACATTAACAAGTCTTTATGATGTATATAACAACCCTGTTTCAAGGGTTAATCAGGTGAGTGCAATCAGACTGTTTAATGCACTTGATGAGTTTGATAGGTCGAAGAGTGTGAGCTTATCAGAGCGTGATATTTATCTTGACGGAATGACTCCATACTATCTGAACCTCGCAAACAATAAGGTTGAGAAGTATCTCCTACAGGATAGCTTCGATAACTTCTATAAGTATAAGATAACATACAATAAAAAAGACGGGTTGAGTGATAAAGTATATGTGCCCGGCAAAGCAGAGTACAAGGATGATGCTGTAAAGATTGATTTGCTTAATAAAGAAATCCTTATTAGTACGGACAAGGCAGAGGCATTTGCCTGTCAGGAATCACCGAATAAGAAAGTCGAACTGAAAAATATAGCTTTTGATTTCGACAATTACTGGTACACCGCAATTCTTTCATCGGTAAACGGCAAAAAGCTCAGTGAAGACAGTATGCTTCTTACTTTGACAGCATCTGTCAGAAACAAGAGTTATAATATGTCAAATAACTATGTTAACTCTCCTGGCCGTACACCGATTTTAGCACAGCCTGTAAAGGGCGTTGTTGAGATAAAGACAGAAGGCGATTTCGATGTTTACAGACTTGGAATGAATGGTGAACGCTTAAATAAGATGGATACATTCAAGACATCAAACGGTAGGGTGGTATTCAATGTGAATGAATCATCATTTGCTTCAGATACTTCATCGTTAAGCTTTGAAATCGTAAGAAAGGATGGATAATATAATGCAAAATATTTTTAAAAAGGTTGCAGCGTTGCTTTGTGCCGGAGTTATGTTCACAACACCTGTTTTAGCAGACGGCATAAATGCTTCCTTCGACAAAGGAACAAGAGATTTAGCTGTTGAAGGTGAATTGGGTAGGGAAAATTCAAATGCCCGTGTATTTTCGATTATTACAAAGTCGAGTACACTTCCCTCATACACAACAGATGATTATGTCAACGGTGTGGAGGGCACGCTTAATGATGTTCTGGATATGAGTCAGATTTTATCAGATTCTAACGGTGACTACGATTTGGGTGTGATTTCTAACCCTATAGCGGGATTGCTCCACATATGGGTTGCGGCAGACTCTATGACAAATCCGGTACATAACACAGTGTTCGTGCCGACATCTGATGCGGTTAATAGCTTTATAGATACCATAGCGCGTGCGTCAAGCTATACCGTTGTTGACAGTGCATTAAGAGCTGAAAGTGTTGCAATGAGTACATATGCAGATACTGCTTTCGGTGCTGATATGAGATGGTATAATCAGCTTGATGATAAATCTGTCGTGGCTCAGAAGATTTATGCAAACAGAAGCAACTACACAGGCAATAATGCGGTTTACATAATAGATGATGACATATTCATTTATTCAATTCTTGCATACATTTCGGAGCAGGATAACGCTGATGAGGTCCGTAAGCTTGTAAAAATCGAGGATTCGGATTACACGACATTGGATAAAGAGAAAATAGTAAGACTCCTTGATCTTGACACATTCTATTCAAATACTGTATTCTCATATCTGAGGAGTGCGTCTGAGGAGGATTTGAACGGTGTGCTTGATAAAGCTAAGACTATGGATATGTCAACACCCTCAAAACTCATGGATGCAATCACAATAAGCACAATTAACTACAAATTCAGCAAAGTAAGCGGCTGGAGAGGTGCTTATGACATATTGATAGAGCATGTTGATGACCTTGACGGACTTACAAGAACAAAATTGACTTCAAATGCAAGCAATGATGCTATGTTTACGGACATACTTAAAAAGTCATATTCATCAGTTTATGAATTGTGTAATGCGATAAATACATGGAAGAGACCGGTTATAGACGGCGGCAACAACGGCGGTGGCGGTTCTAACAGTGTAATAAGCTATCCAATAATCGACACCAAGCCGACAACTCCTGTAGTTAAGGAAACATTCAGCGATATGGGCAATCACGGTTGGGCTAAGACTGCAGTTAACAACCTCTATAAAAAGGGTATAATTGATGGTGTGGGTGACGGACAGTTCGCTCCCGATGCATATGTAACTCGTGAACAGTTCGTTAAGATGATTGTCGGTGCATTGAATATCACAGCTCAGAGCGAGGATGTAAACTTCAGCGATGTTGACAAGAACGAGTGGTATTACAGCTACATCAATACTGCTACAGCCGCTGGCATTGTAGAGGGCGACGGTAGTGCATTCGGCGTAGGCAGAAGCATAACAAGACAGGATATGGCAGTTATCGTCTGCCGTGCAATAAGTGCTATGAAACTTGCAGAGATTAATGCAGACATCGAAAATACTTTTGCCGATGCCGGCAGCATGAGCGATTATGCGGTAGGAATGGTTGCTGCACTGGCTGAACTGGGTATAGTTTCAGGCCGTGATAATAATATGTTTGCTCCTCTTGAAAATATGACAAGAGCAGAAGCTGCTGTTATCATAAATAATGTTATAAACAAATTCAGCTTATAAGTAGGAGGAGAACGCTATGAAAAAGAGACTATTTTCAATGCTGCTCTCGATAGCAATGATTATAGGAATGTTTCCTGTAATATCGAGTGCGGCTAAAGCTAAAGTTGTCGATGTCAGAGATTATAATAACGCACAGGAGATTCTTTATAAGCTCGGGGCTATAGACAGCTACAAAGAAGATTATGTTAATTCAGAGAAAATCACAAGATACAGCTTCACACACCTGATGCTTTCTCTTTATAAGAACGCAGGCAGAACAGTTACACCTGCTGATATTAACTTCGCAGATGTTACCCCCGGCACTGCAGCTGCAGAGGATTTGGCTACAGCTGTTGCAATCGGGCTTATTCATGGTGAGGATGACGGATCATTCAGACCTAATGATAACATTACTCTAAATGAGGCGGCTACAATCGCACTGAATGCATTGGGATATGGCAGATTCAATGATTACAGAGTGTTCATGGACACTTCAAGAGAAGCGAGAAATGAAATCATTGAGGGTGTTGCGTCTAATGATGGCTATCTTACATATGCCGATGCGTATATGCTTATCAGCAATGCTTTAGTACAAGACAGACTGCAGATTTCTTATATCAGCGGTAAATCAGGTAATGCTCAGTATGTTACAAAAGATGGGGATACTCTCCTAAAAGACCTTTTCGGCATCGAGTATGTTGAGGGTATAATGACAGCAAACGAGGAGATGCATCTTAAAGAGGACAGACATCTTCCCGAAAAAAGCTACGAGATTGTTACAGATGCTAATAAGGTCATCCTGTTTGAGGCAGAGGGCGAGTACGATTATCGTGGCTACATGGGTATGAGCATTTATGCTTATTACAGAGAAGAAAGCGGAAGAAAGGTGCTTTGGCATGTCGCAGAAACATCGGACAATGAGTATTTGGAAATTTCCGGTGAAAATGTAACAGGCTATAATGCGTCAAGGCATGAGCTGGAATATGACGAAGAAAAGATCATAAGCGAGATTGAAAGCAAAAAGACCGAAGAAGAAGTTAAGATCCCGTTGAGCATTAACATTGTATATAACTCATACTATGTATATGATAATGCAGTGGTATTTGACAGAATCAACAAGGCTGTTAATCACAAGAGCAACTTAAACATCAGATCTATCCGATTGGTTGATAATGACAAAGACGATGAATATGATGTAATGTTTGTCAATATGTATAACAACTTCCTTGTTGAAAAAGTTGATTCGGATAAGATTGCAATGGATTTTTACACAAAGAATACCATTAATCTTAAAGGCAGCGGCGATACACGCATGATACTCCGTGATGCTGACGGCAATAAGATTGATCCTTCAAAAGTTGCACCCAAAAATGTCCTTTCTATTGAGCAGGATATTAACGGTAACAGAATCACAAATATCTATGTAACACAGAACAATACCGAGGGTGTTCTTCAGGGCAAAGTTAAAAAAGATGGATATGGATTCATCGTTAATGATGAAACTCTTATGCTTGCAAATGGCGACTATTACAAAGCCGAGGCAGACGGCAGCCTGAACTATATAGACTATATCAAGAGGGTTTATGACATTGCAAAGATAGGCGAATCATACACAATATATTTTGATATATGCGGCAGAGTAACAGGTTTCAATAATAGTTCAAGCGATTTCCAATACGGTTATGTTTTGAATGCCTGGGCAGATGGGACCGGCGAAAGATATATGAAGATATGCGTGCCTGATGACTCTCAGCTTGGCTACACTATATCAAAGTTCGGAGTGAAATCAAAGGTTACTGTTGACGGCTCAAAACAGGCTGAGGACAATTTGAATGTAAGCGGATATCCTTATACTCTTATAAGATTCAAGAAAAACGATAATGAAGAAATAA
Source organism: Clostridia bacterium (assembly GCA_036311705.1). GTDB lineage: Bacteria > Bacillota > Clostridia > UBA1381 > UBA1381 > Ornithomonoglobus. Next base: position 320 of record JAXJPK010000006.1, on the reverse strand, counting down.
CAGTTATTGATACTCCGTCAAGAACAAGAGGCAAAGGTGAGTTCTCGTATATGTATGAGGGGGAGGTAGGCTCACCTAAGAGATGCCGTTACCGTCCTAACTGGAGCATGCTTTGTGACCAGGATACAGGCGTTGGAGAAATTAATATTAACTTCCCGTTCCAAAGTGATACAACAATATTAGTGGTTCCTCACAATGCAAGTGTGCCTTATGGCGAGGATAGAATAGCAAGACTTAGCGGCGCTACAGCATCAAGCTTCTTCCAGGATAATAACGAATACAGAGCTAATGGCTTTGTACTTGACGGAAACGACCTTGTT
>JAXJPK010000005.1:0-2921 GCA_036311705.1 Clostridia bacterium | reverse complement strand
CGCTTATAACCCCCGAGGACCGTTTCGAGCAGCACGGAATGAGCGATAACTCACCATTCGTATGCGGTGCATTTGCCGATGAGGAAAAGGATACGCTTACTATGTACTATGGTGGCTGCGACAAATACATATGTCTTGCAGAGGGCAAGCTCTCAGATGTTATTGACGCTTGTATCAACGAGCTCTAAAGAGATTAAATATTGAACTGCTACCGTAAAACCGAGGAAATGAAAAACTGCTCGTGGAAAAACTCCGCGTCTTTTCAAGCTCTGTTTGTCGGTCACACCAATATTTATTATACGGTAAAAAAAGGATGTGCATTATGGAGCGTACTCTTAAGGACAGTAATTTTAAAAGGCAGAAACGATTGATTTCGTTTCTGCCTTTTGGATTGCTTGTGAACGGGTATTTTCTACCATTTCTAATGATTTTTTCTGTACTTACCCGGAGTAATTCCCATAACATCACGGAACTGCCGTATAAAATGATAGATACTCTGATAACCGCATTCTTCGGATATTTTTGCAAGTGAAGGTGTTTCGGATGATAGAAGATATGACGCTTTGGATATTCTTGCATTAATCAGATCATTTTTCGGTGAAATCTTAAAAACCTCTTTGTATACAATCGAAAAACGGGAACGACTTAAACCTATAAGCTTTGCCATATCGTCGGTGTATGTGTATTTGCCCGGATTTCGATATATCTCAACTCTTAAAGCCTTAAGTGCATCGGCATAATATCCGGTAATACCTCCACTTAACTGTCTTTTTAGTCTTATAAACATACCAGACACTTCTGAAGAAATAAACTCTTCGTATAATTCATCTTTATATAAAAGTTCGTGTTCACACCTTTTTATTGCTGTGGTTATAAAGCTCAGATTGACAGCAGTAAAAAAAGTATTTATGTCAATTTTAAATTTTGCAAAATCGTTATAATCGGTCGGCATAAAGTGCATCCAGTCATGTATCAGTTCACAATTATCCGGAAAAAATACATGAGGAGTTCCCGGTGAAAGCAGGATACACATTCCCGGTGAAATATGATGTACTTCATCAAAAAGAATGAATATTACCGGTGTTTTAAAATGCAGAAACAGATAATCATCTGTACCGGTTGGACGAACAAGTTTAAAATCCGGTTTTTCTTTTCCGTTATGCTTTGCTCTAATCACGTTATAATGTATCACATTTCTCACCTCAATTGAATATCCTATCATAGATAAAACAAAATGTCAATAAATATAACAAATTATCATTGAAATTCCGTATAAATCATTTTATAATATTAACATATTACAAAAATACGGAGGCGATGATATGAACATTCCAAGACCTGAACACCCAAATCCACAATGGGAGAGAAAGAACTGGCGGAACTTAAACGGTGAATGGGAATTCGATTTTGACTTTGGAACAAGTGCAAGAGAAAAAGAACTTTATAAAAACGGGACCCTTTCAAAAAAGATAATCGTACCTTTTTGTCCTGAAAGTATTCTTTCGGGAATAGGATATACCGATTTTATACCATCTGTATGCTACAAAAAGGTAATTACTTTATCTGATAAAGAATTAAAGGGATTAGTGTTTTTGCACTTTGGTGCTGTTGATTTTCATAGTTATATATATGTTAACGGCAAGCTTGCTGATGAACATATTGGCGGCTATGCATCTTTTAAAGTTGATATAACTCCCTTTGTTAACGAGGGAGAAAATACCATATTCGTTATCGCAGAGGATGATGTCAGAAGTATGCAGCACCCCGGCGGCAAGCAAAGTGCAAAATACGACTCGTATGGGTGTTTTTATACCAGGACTACGGGAATATGGCAGACAGTATGGCTTGAGTTTGTGCCCAAAGCATACATAAAATCCTGCAAATACTATCCCGATATCACAAATGGTATACTTACTGTTACGGGAGAGGTTTCAGGAAGTGGTGAGCTTGATCTTTTGTCCTCCTATGAAGGAAAACTTACGGGCAATACAAAAATTAATGTAAACAACGGAACTTTTTCTGCTCAGATTGTCCTTTCGGAGTTACACATTTGGGAGATAGGCTGCGGCAGACTTTATGACCTTGAAATCAGATTTGGTAACGATATTGTGAAAAGCTATTTCGGTATGAGGGAAGTTTCTATTAAAGATAACAAATTTTTACTTAACAATACCCCCGTTTTTCTGCGTATGGTACTTGACCAGGGGTTTTATCCCGACGGTATTTACACTGCAAAAAGCGATGAAGTGCTCAAAAGAGATATTTCTCTCTCAACTAATATGGGCTTTCATGGTGCAAGACTTCATCAAAAGGTTTTTGAAAAACGATTTATATACCACTGTGACAGGGCAGGCTATATAATATGGGGTGAGCATGCAAATTGGGGTATAGACTATACGAACGCAGTAGCTCAAGGAAACTTCATCTGCGAATGGACAGAAATTATTGAGCGTGACTTTAACAGCCCTGCAATCATAGGATGGTGTCCTGTTAACGAAACATGGGGGTATAAGGAAAGAGAGTCAAAGTCCAGATTTATTGAAAGTGTGTACAAAATAACTAAGCTTTATGATAAAACACGCCCCTGTATCGATACAAGCGGTAATTATCATATTGATAAGAAGGAAATACACGATGTGCATGATTACGAACAAGATACAATAAAATTTGCCGAAAACTATTCACACATTGATGAAGGGATAGTCAATGACCAAGTACGCAGAAACGAAAAAGATGTTCAGCCATACTTCGGTGAACCGGTTTTTGTAAGCGAATACGGTGGCATCAAATGGGCGCCAAACGAAAACACCGGCTGGGGCTATGGAAATGCTCCCAAAACACTGGAGGAATTTATAGAAAGATATTGCACCCTTGCGGATATTTTGCTGTCAAATCCATATATTATGGGACTTTGTTACACT
>JAXJPK010000004.1:0-6335 GCA_036311705.1 Clostridia bacterium | reverse complement strand
TTAATAACAGATTTTGCTGTAATAGCCGCTTATGGCGTTATGAGTACCCCCTGCATTGGTAATTAATGAAAAAGTGGTTTCTTACGGCAAGGTACTTAAATGTGACGAAATCAAGAGCATACTACAAGATTGTGAGCTTTAAATGATAAAAAAACAAGCGGTACTGCCACTATGGTTACACCGCTTGTTTTGCTATTAAAAGTCTTTATTTCCCATATAATGCCGTATTTCCTAATTCCTCCTCTATTCTTAACAGACGGTTGTATTTTGCAACTCTGTCCGTTCTTGACGGTGCACCCGTCTTTATCTGCCCTGCGTTCACGCCGACTGCAATATCTGCAATCGTTGCATCCTCGGTTTCGCCGCTTCTGTGAGATATAACGGCGGTATATCCCGACTTATGTGCAAGCTCAATGGCATCGAGTGTATCCGAAAGCGTTCCGATTTGGTTTACCTTAATCAAGATTGAATTTGCCGCACCCAAATCAATACCCCTTGAAAGTCTTTGTGGGTTGGTGACAAATAAATCATCACCGACAATCTGAACCCTGTCACCTATTCGTCTTGTCAGCTCGCAAAATCCGTCAAAATCGTTCTCGCCCAACGGGTCCTCAATAGAGAATATTGGGTATCTCAAAGACAAGTCCTCCCAATATGCAATCAGCTCATCGGTGGTCTTGAAAATTCCCGATTTCGGCATTTTATAGCCGCCATCCTCCACCCATTCCGATGACGCCGCATCTATGGCAATCTTAAAATCCTCGCCCGGACTGTAGCCCGCTCTGTCTATCGCCTTTATTATTAAATCGAGGGCTTCCTCATCATTTTCCAGATTGGGTGCAAAGCCGCCCTCATCACCCACTGCAGTTACGCCGCCACGCTCGTTTATTATCCGCTTTAATTCATAATATACCTCTGATGAACGCCGCATACATTCGCTAAAGGACTCCGCACTGACGGGCATTATCATAAATTCCTGAATGTCCACATTATTATTTGCATGAGCACCGCCGTTTAGTATGTTCATCATCGGTACGGGCATAATATGGGAGTTAACGCCGCCGATATAACGGTACAGCGGTAAACCCAGGCTGCAAGCCGCCGCCTTTGCACACGCAAGCGATACGCCCAAAACGGCATTTGCACCGAGCCGATGCAGATTTTGTGTCCCGTCAAGCTCACGCATAGTATTATCAATCAAGCGTTGATCAAGAACATTCATTCCTATAATCTCATCAGCAATTATGTTATTAACATTCTTTACGGCTTTTAGTACACCCTTGCCGCCGTATCGTTTCCTGTCCCCGTCACGAAGCTCATACGCTTCATATTCGCCCGTTGACGCTCCTGAAGGAACAATGGCACGGCCTACGGAATCGTCCGTCATAACCTCAACCTCAACAGTCGGGTTACCCCTTGAATCAAGGACTTCACGGGCACGAATATCCATAATTTCAATGTAAGCTTTCATAAAACTGCACTCCTTTACATAAGATTCCCTTTTATTTTTCTCATTATGGAGCAGTTTTATACCGCATATATTATTTCACGCCTTTTTTTGCACAAACACTCTTTATAACGCACTCCTCGCACTTCGGCTTCCTTGCCGGGCATACGGCTCTGCCGTGTGCAACAAGCCTATGGCAAAAATCAAGGCTCTCCTCCGGCGGAATAATCTTTTTTAAATCCATCTCTATTTTTACGGGGTCAGAGTTTTTGGTTAAGCCTATTCTGTTTGACAGCCTTATGCAATGCGTATCAACAACAATTGCAGGCTTCTTAAATATGTCCCCCAATACGAGATTTGCCGTCTTTCGCCCCGTACCTGCAAGGGACAATAAATCCTCCATTGTGTCGGGGACTTCGCCGCCGTATGCGTCAATTATCCGCTGTGACGCCAAGATAATATTTTTTGCTTTACTGCGATAAAATCCTGCGGAACGGATATCCTCGCAAAGCTCGTCATAATCGGCATTTGCAAAATCCTCAACGCTTCTGTATTTTTTAAAGAGTTTTTGGGTTACTATATTCACTCTTGCATCGGTGCATTGTGCCGAAAGCTGTGTTGCAATCAACATTTCTATCGGTGTTTGATAGTTTAAAGTGCATTTAACGGATGGATACTCCGCTTTTAAAAGCTCCAATACCGCCGCCGCACGCTCTTGTCTTTTCATCGTCATTCTCCTTATTGGATTACCAACATTCTTTTAAAATATCATATCATAACCCTCAATGATTGTCAATTTATAGTTTTTTTCGTTAATTTCGCATAAACCCTTGCAATATTGACAATTTTCATATATAATATATAGTGATTAATTTTTTACAAAAATAGCCGAGTATTCGGTGGGAGGTATTTTATGAGAAGCTTTGATTTACTTAAACAGAATGACCCTGAGGTTTATGCTGCCGTTATGGACGAAGCAAACAGACAACGCAACAAGATTGAGCTTATTGCATCTGAAAACTTTGTTTCGGAAACCGTTATGGAAGCAAACGGCACACCTCTTACAAATAAATATGCAGAGGGCTACCCCGGCAAGCGTTACTACGGCGGCTGTGAATATGTCGATGTAGTGGAAAACCTTGCCATTGAGCGTGCAAAGGAATTATTTGGTGCAGGCTATGCCAATGTTCAGCCGCATTCAGGTGCACAAGCAAATATGGCGGTATTTTTCGCATTGCTTGAGCCGGGCGATACAGTTCTTTCAATGAGCCTTGCACACGGCGGACATTTGAGTCACGGCTCGCCCGTAAATATGTCAGGTAAATATTTTAACATCGTACCTTACGGCGTTACAGAGGACACAAACACTATAGATTATGACGAGGTTCGCCGCCTTGCTCTTGAGTGCAAGCCTAAACTGATTCTTGCAGGTGCTTCTGCATACCCGAGAGTTATCGACTTTGAGAAATTTGCGGAAATCGCAAAAGAGGTCAATGCGTACTTTTTGGTGGATATGGCACATATCGCAGGTCTTGTTGCGGCAGGTATTCACCCCTCGCCCGTACCCTATGCGGATGTTGTTACAACGACAACCCACAAAACACTTCGCGGACCGAGAGGCGGACTTATCCTCACAAATGACGAGGAGCTTGCAAAGAAGTTCAATAAGGCTATATTCCCCGGTATCCAGGGCGGACCGCTTATGCACACAATTTCGGCAAAGGCAGTATGCTTCGGCGAGGCATTAAAGCCCGAATTTAAGGAATACCAGGCACAGATTGCAAAGAACGCACAGGCTTTGGCAGAGCAACTCATAAAGGAAGGACTAAAGCTTGTTTCAAACGGTACAGACAACCACTTGATGCTTGTTGATTTAACAGATACGGGCGTTACGGGTAAGGAAGCCGAAAAGATGCTTGATGAGGTAGGTATCACCGTAAATAAGAACGCAATCCCGTTTGATACAAAGAGTCCGTTCATCACAAGCGGAATCAGAATCGGTACGCCTGCAACAACCTCAAGAGGGTTTATGGAGGACGATATGGTTGAAGTCGGCAAGCTAATCGGACTTACAATAAGAGATTTTGAAAACAGCAAAGATGAAATCAAGTCAAGAGTTGCCGCACTTTGCGATAAACACCCGTTATATTAAATATTACACAGCAGCGGCGGCGGGGGTTAATCCCGTCGCTGCACCCAATAAGAACAAAAAGGAGAACCAATCATTACGATGGACTTTAAAGCACATATAATTGATAAAATATCAACACTTACGGGGCTTGAAAAAGAGGCAGTTGCATCAGCGGTGGAAACTCCGCCCGACGAAAAGCTCGGCGACCTTGCGTTCCCGTGCTTTCCGCTTGCAAAGGTTATGCGTAAAGCTCCCCCGATAATTGCACAGGAGTTAAAATCAGAGCTTTCATCAGATGAGATGATAGAAAGAGTTGACGCCGTAGGCGGTTATTTGAACTTTTTCTTTAACCGCAGTGCGTTTATGGCAGACACCGTAAATGCCGCACGCACAGCAGGCGAAAACTGGGGCAAGTCGGATATAGGCAACGGTAAAACCGTACTTGTTGAGTATTCATCACCCAACATAGCAAAGCCGTTCCATATCGGGCATTTATTCTCAACTGCCGTTGGTAACTCGCTTGCAAAAATATATAAATTTCTCGGCTATGATGTGCAGTCACTTAACCATCTCGGCGACTGGGGAACACAGTTCGGAAAGCTTATCAGTGCATACAAGCGTTGGGGCAAGCCCGAGCTTATCGAAAAAGACCCGATTAACGAGCTTTTGAAAATATATGTCAAGTTTCACGAGGAGGCTGAAAGTCATCCCGAGCTTGAGGACGAGGCAAGAGAGTATTTCAAAAAGCTTGAGGACGGCGATGCAGAAACAACAGAGCTTTGGAAATATTTCAAGGATCAGAGCCTTATTGAGTTTAAGCGTGTTTACGATATGCTTGGCGTTTCGTTTGACTCATACAACGGCGAAGCGTTCTACTCCGACAAGATGGACGAGGTTGTGGATATTCTCCGCAATAAAGGCATCTTGACGGAGAGTGAGGGTGCACAGGTTGTTGATTTGTCAGACCTGAATATGCCGCCGTGCATTATTCTTAAATCGGACGGTGCAACAATCTATGCAACACGAGATATTGCAGCGGCTCTGTACCGCCACAGAACATATAATTTCTATAAGAATATCTATGTTGTAGGTTTACCGCAGTCGCTTCATTTTAAGCAGATTTTTGAAACAATGAAGCGTGCGGGCTGGGAATGGAGCAAGGACTGCGTTCATGTGGGATTTGGTCTTGTTAAGCTTCCGGGAAAGAGTATGTCAACCCGTCACGGAGATGTCATATTCCTTGAAGATGTTCTAAACGAATCAATCGAAAAAACACGCTCGATTATAGAAAATAACGGCTCCGCTGTTGACGATATTGATGATGTTTCAAAGAAAATAGGTATCGGTGCGATACTTTATACCTTCCTTAAAAACTCAAGAGAAAAGGATATTGTATTCTCATGGGATACAATGCTTGATTTTGACGGAGAGAGTGCACCATACTGTATGTACGGCTACGCTCGAGGCAAAAGTATTCTTCGCCGTGCAGACGGGATTGACTATTCTGATGCGGATATGTCAAAGGCGGTATCTGATGACGCATATACGCTCGTTAAGATGCTTAACGGCTTTGGTGATGCAGTAAAGGATGCCGCAGACAAGAACGAGCCGTTCTATGTCAACAGATATGTTACAAACCTTGTTAAAGCATTTAATAAATTCTACAATACCAACCCGATTATGAAAGATGATGTTGATTTGGAAACAAAGAAAGCTCGGCTTGCAATAGTTGATGCGACTTGCACAGTCATCAAATCAGCACTTGCACTTTTGGGTATAGATGTTGTTGAAAGTATGTAAGAGCCAAAAAAGGAGCAGTATATGAAAAGATTTAGCAGAATTATATCTACAGCATTGTGTATATCGACCTTAATAAGCATTTCGCCGACAATCGTGTCGGCGAAATCTCTCTCGTGGGTTGGAAGGGAGATGGAATATCGAAAAAAACTTATTAATGAGCCTGAATTTAAGACCTATGTAAAGACCTCCCCCGAATATTATGTATATTACGGTGCAAAGTTTGAGCCGAGAGCAGGCGTATATGTCGGCACGCCGTATGACAGAACATACCCCGGTGTGAAAAACAGTATTAATACTTGGTATGACTGGTTTGTTCCGAGTGACGATATTAAAAACGAAAATCTCCAACGCAAAGAGCTTGCCGAAACGCCGAGCGACCATACAAAGCTGATAGGTCTTAATTGGAATTTCGCATTGCCTAATTCAAAGGTAATAGAGATTACAGATTATACAAACTATATCTACAACAGGATAGATGAGATAGCCTCTTGGGGTATGGATGTTCTCTTGATTTTTGGCAAGGAAATGAACATTGATGATAACTTCAATGATCCCGAGCTTTTTAAACGCTGTTTCAGATTTGTTGCAGATTATGCTCACACAAAGGAAAATATCGCAATGGTATGGGCTCCCAACGATACGGGCGGGCTTGACACCACTCTCTTGGAGTTCTATCCCGGTGACGAATATGTTGACTGGATTGGGTGCAGCCTTTATACTATGCCGTATTTCCAGGGCAATCCCAATAATAACGATGCCGCACAGATGTCGTTTATTATGGGTGATTACGCAAACCCGTCCATTCGTGCAAAGATGATTCACGCTTTTATGCAGGAGAACAATATAAAAAAGCCCGTTATGATAACCGAGGGCGGCGTTGGGTTTGAATCGCCTGCAGGTGAGGATTTTACCGAATGGGCAAAGCAGCAGCTTAGAATGTATTATGCGGATATATAC
>JAXJPK010000003.1:0-3155 GCA_036311705.1 Clostridia bacterium | reverse complement strand
CACAAGTACGCCGTCTTTATTCCCACACAGACTATTATATACCAAAACATAAAAAAAATCAATCCAAAAAAACGGACAGTTATTTTCGGCATAATTGCTAAATTTGGAGGGTGTTTTGTGTCAATTTGTTCCATATTTAATAGATTTTTTGGATTTATGTTGACAAGGGGTAATATTTGTGTTATGATTATAAAATCAGAAGTTTGCCCTAATTTATAAGGGAATAATTTCCTTATGTCTTAAAAAACGCATATTTATGCGATTTTTGTAGGACGAGGGCAGTTCGGCAAACAGATACTAATTGATGAGGTGATTTTCTAAATGTTACACGCACAGAAAGCCGGTAAAAACATTCGACTCAGCTATGCGAAAATCAAAGAAGCTTTGGATATGCCGAATCTTATCGAGATTCAAAAGGATTCATACAGATGGTTCCTTGAGGAAGGCTTAAAAGAAGTTTTCAATGATGTGTCCCCCATTAAGGACCATGCGGAAAAGCTTTCGCTTGAGTTCTACGATTACACAATCGAGGATAAGGCAAAGTATTCGGTTGAGGAATGTAAAGAGCGAGATGTTAAATACGCCGCTCCCCTAAAAGTCAATGTAAGACTTATCAACAACGAAACAGGAGAAATCAAAGAGCAGGAAATCTTTATGGGAGAATTCCCGATTATGACCGAGCAGGGCACATTTATCATAAATGGTGCGGAGCGAGTTATAGTCAGCCAGCTTGTTCGTTCGCCGGGTATGTATTATGAGTTTGAGCGTGACAAGAACGGTAAACCGTTGTACAAGTCAACCGTTATCCCGTACAGAGGTGCGTGGCTTGAGTATGAAACGGATTCAAACGATGTGTTCTCCGTTCGTTTGGACAGAACAAGAAAGCTCCCCGTTACTGTTCTATTAAGAGCAATGGGACTTGAATCAAACGGAGCTATTCTTGAAATGTTTGGTGACGAGCCAAAAATTAAGGCAACTCTTGAAAAGGATACTTCAACCTCGAGAGATGAAGCTTTGCTTGAAATTTATAAGAAGCTTCGCCCGGGCGAGCCGTTGAATGTGGAAAATGCCGAATCATTGATTACAAATATGCTTTTCGACCCCAAGAGATACGATCTTGCAAGAGTGGGTAGATATAAGTATAATAAAAAGCTTGAAATTAAAGAACGAATCAAGGGCCACACGCTTGCAAAGGATGTTGTTGACCCCAGAACAGGCGAAATACTGGCAGTTGCAGGCGATGTAATATCAAAAGAAAAGGCCGAAGAGATTGACCGTGCAGGCGTTAACCGTCTTGAGCTTATTATCGAGGGACAGAATACAATTGTATTCTCAAACGATATGGTATATCTTTCAGAGTATGTTGACTTTGATGTAAAAGAGCTTAATGTTAAGGTCGACAAGGTCAGAAGAACCGTACTTCAGAGCATCATAGATGCTGCTGACGGTGATGAGGACGAAATCAAGAGACAGATTGAGTTCCGTATGGCAGAGCTAAGCCCGAAGCATATAACAATAGACGATATTTTCGCATCAGTAAACTACTGTTTAAACCTTGCAAAGGGTACAGGCTCATGTGACGATATCGACCATCTCGGAAACAGACGATTGAGATGCGTTGGCGAGCTTTTGCAGAATCAGTTCAGAATCGGTCTTTCAAGAATGGAAAGAACAGTTCGTGAAAGAATGTCAACACAGGAGCTTGAAATCATCACTCCGTCATCACTAATCAATATCCGACCGATAATTGCGACAATTAACGAGTTCTTCGGTTCATCACAGCTTTCACAGTTTATGGACCAGCCCAACCCATTGGCAGAGCTTCGTCATAAGAGAAGAATATCGGCATTGGGACCGGGCGGTCTGTCAAGAGAGAGAGCAGGCTTTGAGGTTCGAGATATTCACTATTCACACTACGGCAGAATGTGTCCGATAGAAACGCCGGAAGGTCCGAACATCGGTCTTATCACATCGCTTGCGACATTTGCGAGAGTTAACGAATACGGATTTGTTGAAGCACCGTACCGTAAGGTTATTGACGGTAAGGTTACAGACGAAATTGAATATATGACGGCTGATGTTGAGGATGGTTATATCATCGCACAGGCAAACGAGCCTCTTGGTGAGGACGGTGCATTCTTGTCAAAGAAGGTTTCTGCCCGCCACCGTGAGGAGATACTTGAAGTTGAGCCGTCAAAGATTGACTATATGGATGTTTCGCCCCGTCAGCTTGTATCGGTTGTAACGGCTTGTATCCCGTTCCTTGAAAATGATGACGCTAACCGTGCATTGATGGGTTCAAACATGCAGTGTCAGGCTGTGCCGCTATTAACAACAGACTCGCCTATCGTTGGTACGGGTATCGAGTATAAGGTCGCTCACGACTCAGGCTCAGCCGTATTGGCAAAGGAAGACGGTGTTGTTGAAAAGGTTGCGTCAGACAGAATTGTAATTTTGGGCGACAGCGGTATCCGCCACGAGCATAAGCTAATTAAGTTTGTCCGTTCAAACCAGAGCACCTGCATCAACCAGCGTCCGATTGTCGAGATGGGCGAAAGAGTGTCAAGAGGTGACATCATTGCGGACGGCCCTGCAATGGATAACGGCGAGCTTGCGTTGGGTAAGAATATCCTAATCGGATTTATGACCTGGGAGGGTTATAACTACGAGGACGCTGTTCTTATCAGCGAGGAGCTTGTAAAGAACGATGTATTCACATCTATTCATATGGAGGAATATGAATGTGAAGCAAGAGATACAAAGCTTGGTGCAGAGGAAATAACAAGAGATATTCCGAATGTATCCGAGGATGCGTTAAAAGACCTTGATGAAAACGGTATCATAAGAATCGGTGCCGAGGTTCATGCAGGTGATATACTTGTCGGCAAGGTTACTCCAAAGGGAGAAACAGAGCTGACTGCCGAGGAAAGATTGCTCCGTGCAATATTCGGCGAAAAGGCTCGTGAGGTCAGAGATACTTCACTCCGTGTTCCGCACGGCGAGTCAGGTATTATAGTAGATGTTAAGAAATTCTCAAGAGAGAAAGGCGACGAGGTATCAGCAGGCGTAAACGAGGCAGTTGTCTGCTACATTGCACAGAAGAGAAAGATTTCTGTCGGCGATAAGATGGCGGGCCGTCACGGTAACAAGGGTGT
>JAXJPK010000002.1:0-4877 GCA_036311705.1 Clostridia bacterium | reverse complement strand
TACCTATTGAGAGAATCAGCGTATTGATACTGATAAATTTTGGTGTACAGCTCGTTACCGATTTGCTTGCGTCAAAGTATGTAAGCAGGATTGGTATAAGGCGGTGTGTTGTTGCTGCACATATTATGTGCGGGGTTGGGCTAATCCTTATGGCGTTTTTGCCGTTGGCGGCTAATCCGTTTTTGTGGATAATTCTGTCAACTGTGATATACGCCGTAGGCGGCGGACTTATAGAAGTTCTTGTTAGTCCCTTGGTCGAGGCTTGCCCGACCGATAATAAAGCAGGTGTTATGAGCATACTCCATTCATTCTATTGTTGGGGAGTTGTGGGAGTGGTAATAATCTCTACAGTATTCTTTAATCTTTTCGGACAGGAAAAATGGAGTATTCTGTCTGTTATATGGGCATTAGTACCGCTTTTTAACGCTGTTTTTTTTACAAGAGTCCCTATTTATCAAATTGCGGAGGAAACAGGCGATAAGGCAAACTATAATGAGCTTTTTAAACAGCGAAGCTTTTGGGTAATGATGATTATTATGCTTTGTGCAGGAGCCTCCGAGCAGGCAATAAGCCAATGGGCATCGACATTTTTTGAAGGCGGCTTAAAAATCTCAAAAACGGCGGGGGATTTAATAGGCGTATGCGGTTTTTCATTATGTATGGGAATATCAAGGGCTTTATACGGTAAATTTTCCGAGAGCATATCTATCAAGAAAGCTATGGCAGTATGTGCGGTTTTATGCGTTATCGGGTACTTATTTATCGGCTTCTCCGATATAGCTGTTTTTGGTATAATAGGCTGTATTATTTGCGGTTTTGCAGTCGGAATATTTTGGCCCGGAGCATTTTCTATGGCTACGGGAGTTGTAAATTCAGGTGGAACAACGATGTTTGCATTGCTTGCATTAAGCGGCGACCTGGGTTGCTCGTTAGGCCCGTCAACCGCCGGGTTTATGACAAGCGTATTTAGCGGTAATATGAAATACGGCTTGCTATGTGCTGTTGTGTTCCCGATGGTTCTATTGATGAGCCTTGCAGTTATAAAGAAAAACACTCGATAAACTAATTGGAAAAGGAAAGAAAAATGTATATATACAAAACATTGAAAAACGGGATAAAGGTTTTTGCGGAGGAGGTTCCTTATGCCGAATCTTTATCGCTCGGCGTTTGGGTAGGAAACGGTTCAAGACACGAAAAAATGAGCGAAAGTGGAATATCTCATTTTATTGAACATATGGTATTTAAGGGGACTTTTAACAGAAGTGCCGATGATATAGCAATATTGATGGATTCTGTAGGGGGTCATCTTAATGCGTTCACTACCCGTGAGTGTACTTGTTTTTATGCGAAAACTTTGCCCGAATGTGTGGAAACATCTATGGATATTTTATCGGATATGGTGTTTGAACCAAGATTATCCGATAAGGATATGGAGCTTGAACGCAGGGTTGTGCTTGAGGAGATTGCTATGTATGAGGACAGCCCCGAAGATGTGGTTTATGATTTGTTCTCCGAGGCTATATGGGGTGATACCCCGATGGGCAAGCCTATACTTGGCAGAGAGGAAACACTGTTTTCCATAACGCCCGAGAGTATGCGTGAGTATATGAAAAAGCATTACACGAACAAAAGCCTCATTATAGCCGCTGCAGGAAAAATATCGGAGGATTTCTTCTGCAAGCTTGAGCAGTATTTCGGCGAACGGGAAATACTGGATAATGAAGTGGAATTTGAAAAGGCGGAGTATTCGCCTGCGAGGGCTGTCAGCGAGCGGGATTTTGAGCAAATCCAGCTTATTGTTGGTTTTAATGGTATTGATATATATGACGATGCGGTATATGAACTGCTCGTTTTCAATAACATTTTCGGCAGCGGAATGTCATCAAGGCTATTTAGAAATATTCGTGAGAAGCACGGACTTGTATATTCTATAGGAGCAGGGCACAGTGCGTATATGGGTACAGGCACATTTGATATTCTTGCCGCAACAACGCCTGAAAATATTAATCGGGTATCGGAGCTTATAGAGGACGAAATACGAAAGATTAAAACCAATCCGCTTTCCGATGAGGAAATAGAGAGAGCAAAAGTACAGCTTCGTGGTAACTACATACTTTCGGGCGAGGGAACAAGCTCAAAGATGCAGGCAATAGGCAGAGCCGCATTGCTTAACAGACCTTTAAGAACAAGAGAGGAAATAATTAATAAGATAAACGCTGTTGACAGGTCGAAAATATACAACATTATGGACCGAATTCTTGACGAAAAAACGCTGAGCATTGCGGCGGCAGGACCCATAAATGATATAAGTGGGCTTTTTATGGGACTGTAACCTACAAAATATGGCAAAAACCATTCCTTTTTTATCAAAATTGAAAAAAAGACTTGATTTTTCTGATAAATTGTACTATTATAGTAGTGTGACACCATTATGTTAGGAGGGGTATCATGGAATTCAATGAAACAATGAAAATTAATCTTGGGTTTGATAAATCCCGGGAGGTTCGGGATATAGTTGCACAAGTTTATGAGGCACTGAAAATAAAAGGATATGACCCCATAAGCCAGATTGTTGGTTATATTCTCTCGGATGACCCTACATATATAACAAGCTATAACGGGGCGAGAGGCTTGATAGCTAAAATTGAACGAGATGAACTTTTGGAAGAACTTGTAAAAACATATGTAAATAAGCTATAAGTAAAATCGCAGTACCGTCGGTGCTGTGATTTTTTGCGGATGAGAGGAAAAATGAGCGGATTTATTTTTTCGGATGATAATAAGAGATACCATACTTGGAATTATCATTTAAGGCACAAATTTGGGTGCAAGGTGATGAAAATTGCTTTAAATGCGGGGTTCACCTGCCCTAACATAGACGGCAAGAAAGGCTATGGAGGCTGTACATACTGCTCGGAGCTCGGCTCGGGAGATTTTGCAGGCGATGTGTCGATGAACATAATGCATCAGTTTGAGGATATTAAACAGAGGATGCACAAAAAATGGCATGAGGGCAAGTATATGCCGTACTTTCAGGCACATAGCAATACATATGCTGCTGCCGAAGTTTTAAGGGATAGATTTGAGCGGGTTTTGCGTGAGCCCGAGGTGGTAGGCATAAGTATTGCAACAAGGGCAGACTGTCTGGAGGATGATGTTTTAGACTATCTGTCCGAGCTTAACGAGAGGACATATCTTATTGTTGAGCTTGGCTTGCAGTCAATATATGATGTAACGGGCGAGAGGATAAACCGATGCCATACATATGCCGAATTTTTAGAAGGGTATAAAAAACTGAAAGAGCGAAACATAAATGTGTGCGTGCATCTAATAGACGGCTTGCCCGATGAAACACCCGAAATGATGATAGAATCGGCAAGAGAGGTTGGCAAGCTTATGCCGCATTGCATAAAACTTCATCTGTTGCATATTCTAAAAGATACTGCAATGGCAAAGGAGTATAACGAGGGGAAAATATCGGTACTTGAAAAAGATGAATATGTTGATATAATAGTCCGTCAATTAGAGGTAATCCCGCCCGAGATTATTATTCAGCGTTTGACGGGTGACGGCGGACGGGACAGCTTAATTGCACCGATGTGGAGCTTAAAAAAATTTGAGGTTTTAAATTCAATAGATAAGCTTATGGTTGAAAGAAATACATACCAGGGCAGACTGGTTTGAGAAACAGGAGAATGGAAATGAGATACAATACAATTATTTTTGACCTTGACGGTACATTGTTAAACACTTTAGACGACCTTGCATCAAGCGTTAATTACGCAATGCGTGAGTGCGGTTATCCGGAAAGGACAACAGATGAGGTCAGACGGTTTATCGGTAACGGCGTTGCGGTATTAATCCGCCGTGCCGTACCAAGTGGTACATCGGAGGAGGATTACTTATCAGCACTTGAGGTTTTTAAGGCACATTATGCAAAGAACAGCCGAAACACCACCGCACCGTATAAGGGGATAACAGAGCTTATGGGTGAACTTAAAGAAAAGGGATATAAGACGGCTATTGTGTCGAACAAGATAGATTTTGCAGTTCAGGATTTAAGCCGTGAGTTTTTTTGCGGTTTGGTTGATGCGGCTGTCGGCGACAGTGACGAAACAAGACCAAAGCCTGCACCCGATATGGTGGAAAAAGCACTTGCAATTCTAAATGAAAAGGCCGAAAACTCGGTTTATATCGGGGATACGGATGTTGATATAGAAACAGCAAAGAATGCGGGTATGGATTGTATCCGTGTAACCTGGGGCTTTAGGAAAGCCGAGGAATTAAAAGGCAATGACGCCCAAATGTTAGCCGATACGCCCTCGGATATACTTAAATTTGTTTAAACATAAAAATTATTACAGTTGCAAAGAGTTGTATTTTATGTTATAATTGCTACATACAGAGTTCTTTTTTGCAAAATCCTGATAATTCTTTTCAGTATCAATCTGAAACGGAGCAAAAGAGGACGGACTAACAATACGGAGGTAGCTGAAAGTGGCTAAATTAAGCAATATAAAGCCGCCAAGGGTGTTTTATTATTTTGAAAAATTGAGTGCGATACCTCGCGGCTCGGGTAATATGAAAGCAATATCCGAATACTGCGAGAATTTTGCAAGAGAGAATAATTTGAGGTATATCCGTGATAATGCGGATAATGTTATAATTTTCAAGGATGGCAGTGTCGGATACGAAAAATCCGAACCTGTAATTTTACAAGGGCATTTGGATATGGTATGCCAAAAGACAGAGTATAGCTGCCATAATTTTGAAAAAGACGGACTTGATTTATATATAGACGGAGATTATATTAAGGCAGACGGAACAACACTCGGAGCGGATAACGGCATAGCTGTTGCTATGATATTGGCAATTTT
>JAXJPK010000001.1:0-3125 GCA_036311705.1 Clostridia bacterium | reverse complement strand
TGATTTATCATTATAAGGTGTATCTTCAACGCCATTTTGCTTAAGTTTAATTACAATCTTATCAATTTTTGATTTAAAAAAACTTTTAAACCAAATAGTATCCCCAAACCATTTAACTAGTGTAGGGCTAATTGCATAGTAAGTCTTAATAAACATCCTTCCATACCACGTTTCACTAAGTGTGTTATCTCGATATCGGCGCAATGTCCACACTTCAGGACAGTTATATGAACCATATACACAAGTTGCCACATAACAGCCTGCACCTTTAGCAGCAGTTGCAGTTACTCCAAGTTGAGAACATATCCACGAACAAACATCGTTTAACAATACCGTATTCGGATGACTACCCGGTACAAATAAATCATCAGCTCCACCTTTTATTGCTCTCATAGCCTCATTATTTTTAGCTTTTTCCATAAGTTCCGGACTTAACTTAATTGACTCAACGACAATATATGTACCTTCAGCGTCATTCATAGAACGAAATGTATCATACCATATATTATATTTTTGAGTGTATTGATTCAATCTAGGATAAATCTTTGGTAAAATCGTCCTTGTTTTATACACGCTTTCCTTTTTCTCATTGATTACGAGTGTACCGTCTGATTTTCTATATATTTCTGCTAACTGATCATATTCTTCACTGAAGCTATACTTTTTATTGCCATATAAAGTCATCAGCCAAGTACCTGCAGCGGCATTTTTTGCCGTAGAAATAGCAAATTCTCTTTTACAACTTTGACAAAAATAGATTTCTGATTTTTTTTCAAAGCTATCTTCCGTTCTTTTAAATTCCGTGTATTTACTTCCGCAATGTGTACACAACGCCATACTTATCACTATCCTTTTTAATATTATTGCACGTTTCCGTATCTTCTTTCTCGTAATTCGTATTCATTTAGTGCTTGATTTAATGTATTTTCATTAAAATCAGGCCATAAGACATCTGTAAAATAGAGTTCTGTATATGCTAATTCCCAAAGCATAAAATTTGACAACCTCTTTTCTCCACCTGTACGTATTAATAGATCGGGGTAAGGCAAAGAGGGATTATCCAAGCGCTCGTGTATATCTTGTTCTGATAATTCACACACATCACTCCGAGAGGACAAGCATTTATTTACTGCTCTAACAATTTCATTTTGCCCACCATAGTTAATAGCAATATGAATATGTAACCCCGAATTATCCTTTGTTAAACACTCCGCATTTGATATAGCCTTTTCAAAGGATTGTTCTAATCTACTTTTATCACCAATAACAGAAATTTTAAAATTATTTTTTTGAGCAAAATTGGAACAATTTGCAAAAAATCCTTCGATAATTTTAAGAATTGCACTTACCTCAGATGGTTCTCTGTTCCAATTTTCAGTAGAAAATGCATAAACAGTAAGGAATTTTATACCACGTTGAGAAACCAATTTACAAACGGTTTCAAATGTTTCTTCGCCTTTTTTGTGTCCTTCAATTCTATCTAACCCTTTATTTTTTGCCCATCTACCATTACCATCCATTATTATTGCTAAATGCTCTATCATATATTTCCTCTTATTTAAACAAATCCCAAATACTAAAACTTGTTTTATTATACACTTTGTTGTAAGCAGCCTTTTTAGGGTTTTTAATCCACCCCATGCCTTTTTTTCCATAGCCGGGGATAATAGCCTTTTTAACGCTACGCTTCAATTTTCCGGTTGTACGAGCTTTTATAGAACGCTTTAAGCTTGGTGTTCTTAATCCAAACTTCATATCAGTTCACCCCTTAATCTCTGCCGTCCCCACCGCAACTTGTGCAAGGTCCAACAGTTCCTTCGTCATACATTCCCGAATAATAGCGAACATATCCTGAACCATTACAAATTATACATTTTGTTCCACTAGATGATTTATAAGAAGAGCTACTTGATGAAGAACTGTAAGACTTGCCACCATAAGCATAGCTTCCATTCTTGTAAATTACACCATAGTCAAAAGAGTATTCATCTCCACTACTATCCTTAAATTCTGTATCGGAATACGAAGACCTTCTTGAGATGTATACACGATACTTAGGAATTTCAACATCATCATATTCCAAAGAGTCAATATTTCTGTACTTGTTACAAGTTGTTTCATTATATTCGCCTTTGTCTAATTCTTCAAATTGAGTACTTACATAATAGTCATCAACTTCGAAACGAATATACCCCTTAGAGAATATGGTAGGTTTCTCGTATGTATAATCATATATTTCGAGTTCTACATTAAGTTCTGATATTCCAAGCTTGCTTTTAACATTTTCAATCTGCGAATCCAACTCAGAAATAACCATGGTTTTTATCTCTTCCTGAGAAAGCGTTGGAATACATGCATTAGCTATTCCTATAGCAATTAATATTCCTACAACAGAAGAACCAACGATAATTGACCATTTTTTTAATTTCTTTTTGTCAGCTTTATCCCAAAATGTTTTTAGTCCAAAAAGAATTGCTATACCTGCGCCAACAGAAGCGGCACCAACTATCATTCCCAACATAATACTATCTGTCATAATATTTACAATTGCAGCAATTATAAAGAAAATTACAAATGCCACGATACACCCGGGCGGTGTCTGCTGATTTTGATTCTGATTATCCATTATAATCCCCTCCACACATCTAAATAAATCAATTTGAATAATTCGATAATTTAAAATTATCCACTTTTATAATAGCTCGAACACCAAAGTCTGCTCCTGCACCAATTTTTGATATTATCCAATCATAACTCATAGATTGACCAACATAATTTGCAAATCCATCTCTAAGATTATCTGTCACAAGCCAATAAGGATGACTATTCTCAATTTGAAATTTGATAGAATTTTCAATTTGAAGTCTTGTATGTCCAAATCTACGACCATCATTTTGAGCATCCCGTGTTAGTTTGCTTTTCAAACTATTCGTTGGTGTTGTACCCATTTTTCCGGAAGTATACTTTGATATTTCTCCCGTTGTCGGCAAAAACGCCCGTTTTTCACACAAAAGTTCTTGTTCGGAAGTGGAAAAGAAATCTGTGACAAAATTTTCCTTCAACCATTTATCAGCTTGATAATACGACACAGAATCGAGTGTATGTACGGATAATAATGTTATTAT